>CAJKSU010000128.1 GCA_905202605.1 uncultured Eubacteriales bacterium | reverse complement strand
ATATCTGGGCCAACGACAATGCACATGCCAATCTGGTGGGCTTCTACAGACTCCAATTATCAAGTATGGAAAAATCTCATGGCTGAATTGCAATAATCACAATTGAAAAAAATACATAGACCGCATGCAATTTTTCAATTTTACAGTCGAAAACGGCAATGGTATATTGAAAACATGATTTGTGTAGTTTCTGCATGATTGAGTCTCATAACCAGAAGGAGGAACTATGGACAGAACAATTCAGACAGATGTGCTGGTCATCGGCGGCGGACAAGCTGGTTTCTTTGCGGCCATGAAGGCACAGGAACAAGGCGTGAAGGTCACAATGGTGGATAAGGGCTATGCCGGAAAATCCGGACAGTCCCAGAACATCACCTGTATGATCTACTTCGATCCCGTCAAAAATGATTTAGCAAAATGGATGGCAGAAGGACCTCTGGCCGACGAGTACCTTGAAAACCGGGATTGGGTCGAGGTCGTCTATCGTGAAAGCAAGGATCGCTGGGATGACATGGCCAAATGGGGCATGAAGTCTTGGCGGTACGACAAGAATGGAAATGCGTATCTGGCACCGATCAACGGCTCAGATGACGAACGGTGTCCCGGCGAACCGGAGGAGGATGTCATCACAAACTACTTAATCCACAACCGGTATCACTGGCGTCTGCGCAGTCTTTTTCAGAACAACGGCGGAACCATTGTGGATCGTGTCATGGTAACCGACCTGATTCAGCAGGACGGACACATTGCCGGTGCCATTGGGTTTTCCCCCGATGACGACGATACATACATTTTCCAGGCAAAAGCCATTGTTTTGGCAGCTGGAAACGGCGGTATCAAGAACTGCGGCATCCGAACCAATACAACTACTGGCGATGCACAGGCGATGGCCTATCGGCTGGGCTGTGCCGTTACCGGTAAGGAGTGGGCGGATCAGCATGGCTCTCGCGGCGATTTCCCGGCCTACCCCTGGACCGGAAATGACCGCAATCCCTATTACAACAAGAATGACGAAACCTGTAAGACCCTTGCCGATCATCTTCCTATGTACAATATTGAAGGGAAGAAGATTGACAGCACCCGGCCCAACCTGAAAGAATTTCACCCGCTGCCGTTCAATGCAATTGCCATGGCCTATGAAGCACATTGCGGCAGAGGGCCTCTCTTCTACAAGGTCGACGGCAATCCTGACACTGCTCCCATGAACCACAACCCCAGCAATGAGCCTCGGGATGAAATAGACGAACAGGCAATGGAACAGGGTATGGTTCGTATGTCTATGGGCCGTGCCATGGGACAATCCTATCACCTATCTGACGGTGTTTGGTCCGACGGCACGGATTGTGAAACGCAGATTCCCGGTCTTTATGCCGCGGGGGACTGCTTGGGTGCCCGCAGTGGATATCCTATGGCCGGTTTTGCAGCAGCCTTCTGTGCGGTATCCGGCGCAAGAGCCGGCACCAATGCGGCAGGCTTTGCCAAGGCATCTGGGGACTTCACGCTGCCTGGCGAAGAAGTTCAGCGGTTGAAAAATATTCTTTGGGCGCCGAAAAAACGGAAGGGCGGATTTACCCCCAAATGGGCGCTGCAAGTGATTCAGAACACCGTTACCCCCTACTGGGTACTTCTCTATAAGCGGGAAGATCGGCTTCAGTCGGCGCTTAACACCATTGAGTTTCTGCGAGATCATGTGATTCCCCAACTTACCGCCAACGACAACCACGAACTGCGGCTGGCCCACGAACTGCGCAACATCATCCTGCACATGGAGATGAAGCTGAAGGTTTCTATGTTCCGGAAGGAAAGCCGCTGGTATCACTACCGGGAGGACTATCCCCTCCGGGACGATGAGAACTGGCTTTGCTGGATCAAGGTACAGGAGGTGGACGGAGAAATGACCATGATCAAAGTCCCCGTCCCCGAAAAGTGGCGTCCGGATCCCTCCAAGCCATATGCGGAACGGTATCCCGTAGCATTTCCCAACGAACCCGCCCTGCTGCCGGATTAAAAGGAGGTTGAGACTATGGCCATCGAACGTATTGATTTGAAAAAATGCATCGGATGCAGAACCTGCCTAAAGGTGTGCAGCTGCGATGTGATCCGGTTGGATGCAAACGGAAAGCCCTATATCAAATACAAGGATGAGTGCTGCCTGTGCCTCTACTGTCAGGAGGACTGCCCCACCGGCGCGATCTATGTATCCCCGCACAAATACGTGAAACAGCTCCAGGCATGGGGCTAAAATACAGAACTGAATTTGAAGGGAGAAGAGAAATGAAAAAAGTACTTGCTATGATTCTTACACTTAGCATGCTCCTTGCGCTTGCGGCTTGCGGCGGGCCAGCAGAATCAGCCACTTCTGCAGTCGCAAGTCAGCAGACAGAAGGAAATCCGTCCAGTACACCGGATTCCCCTGCAGAAAACGAAGCGACTCCCGCACCTGCGGTCAGAACCGTTGATGCCGACAAGGACACACTGATCGTTGGCGGCTTTGGGGAAGTTACCTCCTTTGACCCTTTGACCGAGGGCACCAACACCATGAACATCATTGGCCTTTGCGTCTATGACAAGCTCTACAACATGAATCAGGATGGCAGCCTTGAGATGGAGCTGGCCGAAAGTGTTGAATATGTGGGCGACGATGGGATGACGCTGGAAATTAAGCTGAAGTCAGGAATTAAGTTCCACAACGGCGATGAGCTTACCGCTGAAGATGTTCTTTTCACCATCCAGCGTATGTCTACCAATTTTATGTATTCTTCCCGTGTAGATGCGGCGGACTTTGACAAGGCAACCGCAGAAGGGCTTACTGTTACCATCCCCATGAAGTATTACGATGCGCGCTTTGTTCCCAATCTGACCGGTGAACTGGGCTTTATCATGGACAAGAGCTATGTGGAGCAGGTCGGTGAGGAAGAAGCTGGCCGGAATCCCGTTGGTACTGGTCCCTACACCTTTGGCGAATGGAAAGCCGGAGAAAGCGTTACCTTGAATCGCAACACAGACTACTGGAGTGAGCAACCCGACTTTGAGACCATTGTATATAAGTTCTTTACGGAGGATAATACCCGCGTTCTTGAGTTTGAGCAGGGCACATTGGATCTCGCGGTTGTCGAGACGTCTGATAACGTTGACCGTTTGAAGAACGGCGAGGTCCCCGGTGGAATGATCTACACCTGGATGACCAACAAGCAGGGGAACTTTGTCATGAACACAAACAACGAGGCATCCCCCTTCTATGGAAATCAGAATCTTCGCCTTGCGATTGCGCATGCAGTTGACTGGAAAGCCGTTGCCGAGACAATCGGGGGCTCCACGGTTATTGCGGCAGCTTCCTCCATGCCTTCCAACTGTGCGGCTTTCGAGGCACACCCCTATGAGTATGATCCCGAAATGGCAAAGCAGTATTTGAGTGACGCCGGTTATCCCGATGGCTTTGCATTTACTGCTATGATTGCCTCCAATCAGGGCACTGACGTTAAAATGGCAGAGGCTATTAAGGCATACCTGAGCCAGGTCGGCATTGATATGACCATAGAAAGCATGGATCTGTTTACACTGATGGGATATCAGATGAGCGGCGAGCAGGTTGCCGGTATGGTCGATAACACCATTCGTGGCGACGACTTTGAGATTTTCCAGACGTTTGCAGCCGGCAGCGGTAACATGCTCTGCGAGGTTGAAAATGAGGAATTCCAGAAGGCTCTGACCGAGGTTATTTCCGAGCGGGATCCCGGAAAGCGGGTTGGTCTTTTCAAACAAGCACAAGCTGCACTGCATGATGACGCGTCCTACATTCCCATTTATCAGAATGTTGGCTCCTGGGCTTATCAGGACTATGTTAACATGGGCGAGAATTCTGTCCTGACCGCTGAAAAGGTCGTAGACTTTACGAAACTTAGCTTTGCCCGTTAAAGGGCAGCACTTCAGCTCCAGAACGGACCTGCACCGTCCTGGAGCTGAAGCTGCGTTTCCAAAGGAGAGATCACATGATTCGATATACCGTTAAACGCCTTCTTTTAATGATCCCCATCTTAATCGGCGTCATCGTAATTGTTTTCACGATCAATTATTTTTCCACCGGCAGCCCGGCCATGGCGATTTTAGGTACTTCAGCGACCCCGGAAAATATCGCTGCCGTTGAGCATGAGTGGGGGCTGGATCGTCCTTACTTTGTTCAACTTGGAGAGTATCTTGTGAATGTATTTACAAAGTTTGACCTGGGTGTCTCTTATTCCTTCAAGCGGCCGGTTATGGAGCTGATCGGTGAACGCATTGGCGTTACCGTCCTCCTGGGACTGCTGGGTGTTGCCTTTGCGGTTCTCCTGGGTATTCCTTTGGGAATCATCTCCGCCACAAGACAGTATTCTGTCTTTGACTATGTGGCAACAACATTTGCAGTTGTACTGGCCGCCATCCCCAGCTTTTGGCTTGCGCTGATGTTGATGCTCCTGTTTTCCGTACAGATGGGCTGGCTGCCGGTTTCCGGATTGGATACCTGGAGAAACTGGATTCTTCCGGTGATATCCGTGGGCGCATTTCCGGTGGCCATGATTACCCGGATGACCCGTTCCTCCATGCTGGAGGTCATTCGGCAAGACTATATCCGCACAGCGAAAGCCAAGGGCCTGGGTTCCGGTGTTATCATTTTTCGCCATGCGCTCCGTAATGGCATGATTCCGGTCACGTCGTCCATCGGCCTCATGACCGGCCTTGCCATGACCGGTACCATCATCATCGAAACCATTTTCAACATCCCCGGCTTGGGGACACTAATGAATAACTCCATCAGTAAATATGACTATACGCTGACACAGGGAATCGTACTGATTTGTGCACTCCTGATCTGCGGCACAAATCTGATTACAGATTTGGTCTATGCGCTGATTGATCCAAGAATCCGGGCCCAGTACACGGCCCGCAAGCCAATTTTCAAACGCAGGAAATCCGGTGTAGAGGGGGGATAATCATGGCAGGAAAAAAGAAAAAGCAGGTTGCCGGCGATACCCTGCAGAAACGTTCCCAGCTTGGCGAAATCTGGCATCGGCTGAAAAAGAATAAGCTGGCTATGGTATCGCTAGGGTTCATCGTTATTCTTGTTCTGGCTGTAAGTTTTGCCGATTTCATTGCGCCATATCCCTATGACCAGATTGATCTTGCAAACGCCCTTCAGAAACCCAGCCTCAAGCACCTGATGGGAACCGACGATTTCGGTCGTGACCTTTTCTCCCGCATTCTATACGGCGGCAGAATCTCTCTGTTGGTTGCATTTTGTACCGTTATGATCAGCATTGTAGTCTCTGCGATTCTCGGTGCCGCAGCCGGTTACTTTGGCGGTTGGTTCGATTCCGTTGTCATGCGTGTTGTAGATGTCTTTATGGCGATCCCCGGTATGCTGCTGGCAATTTCCATTGCCGCCGCATTGGGCAGCGGCATTGTGAATACTGCCTTGGCCATTACCATCAGTAATATCCCGGGCCTTACACGTGTGGTGCGTTCCTCGGTTCTTTTACTGCGGGATCAAGAGTATATTCAAGCTGCCACTGCGTTTGGCGGCTCCAACGGTCATATTATTCGCCGTCATATTATCCCCAATACGTTAGCGCCTCTGATTGTGCAGGCTTCTCTCAAGTTTGGGGATGCAATTTTGTCCATTGCTGGTATGAGCTTTATCGGTCTCGGCATTGAACCGCCTACTCCCGAGTGGGGTTCCATTCTCTCCAACGGCAGGGAGTTGATTCGCTCCTTTTGGCCCATTGTCACGTTCCCCGGACTGATGATCGCGCTGACAATGCTCGCGTTCAACCTGTTCGGTGACGGGCTGCGGGATGCAATGGATCCTCGCCTGAAGCAGTAAGGAGGATAACTATGAGCAAGTTATTGGAAGTCAAAAAGCTGACGGTTCAATATACGACAGACGATGCTGTCATCCACGCAGTAAACGGTATTTCCTTTGATATCGAAGAAGGGCAGACGCTGGGCATCGTTGGGGAAACCGGCGCGGGAAAGACCACTACCTGTCTGAGTATCCTGCGGCTGATTTCATCCACCAGCGGCCAGATCCAGGAGGGTGAGATTCTCTTTGAGGGCAATGATATTTTGAAAAAATCTGAGTCCGAAATGCGAAAAATCCGCGGTCAGAAGATCTCTATGATCTTTCAGGACCCCATGACTGCCCTGAATCCCGTAATTCCCGTGGGAAAGCAGATCAGTGAGGTCATACGGAAGCATCAGAAGTGTTCCCGTACCGAAGCCACTGCCCGGGCCGGCGAAATGCTTAATAAGGTCGGCATCGCACCGGAACGCGCCTCAGATTACCCCCATCAGTTCTCCGGCGGCATGAAGCAGCGCGTCGTAATTGCCATGGCGCTCGCCTGCAACCCAAAGCTGCTTCTAGCGGATGAGCCTACCACCGCACTGGATGTGACCATTCAGGCCCAGATGCTGGAGATGATCAAGGAACTGCAGCGGGAATTCCATACGGCAATGATCCTAATCACCCATGATCTGGGCATCGTCGCTGAGACCTGTGACTCTGTAGCTATCATGTATGCAGGGGAGCTGGTAGAGTACGGAACTGCAGAGCATATTTTTGAAGATCCCCTACATCCCTATACCGTTGGGCTTTTTGAGGCAATTCCCAGCATTGACGAAAAGACTGATCGGCTCAAGGCCATTCCCGGTCTCATGCCCGATCCCGCAGATTTACCGAAGGGTTGTAAATTTGCGCCCCGATGTCCTTATTCCACGGAGGAATGCCGAGCGGATATCCCACCATACCGGCAGGTGGAACCCGGTCATTTTGTACGGTGCAACCGCTGCAAAGCGCAGGAGGAGGTAACCAAATGAGCACACTGCTATCTGTGCGGAATCTGAAAAAATACTTTGACACTGCCCACGGAACTCTTCACGCCGTAGAAAATGTTTCTTTTGAACTGGAGGAACGAACAACGTTGGGTGTTGTTGGCGAGTCTGGCTGCGGAAAATCCACGCTGGGCCGAACGATTCTTGGGCTGATCGAACCGACGGACGGGGAAGTGCTCTTTGAGGGCAGGAATGTGGCAGGACTCTCAAAATCGGAGCGGCTTCCTTACCGTCAAAAAATGCAGATCATTTTTCAGGACCCCTACTCATCGCTGGATCCCAGAATGTCTGTCCAGAGTCTGATTGCAGAGCCGTTGATTATCGCAGGCACCTACAAGGATTCCACCGCCCGGAACAAGCGTGTCCAGGAGCTGATGGATACCGTCGGCCTTGCCAGTCGCTTTGCCTATGCATACCCCCACGAGCTGGATGGAGGACGGCGGCAGCGAATTGGAATTGCCCGTGCGCTTGCCCTGAATCCCGGGTTTATTGTCTGCGACGAACCCGTTTCTGCGCTGGATGTATCCATTCAGGCCCAGATCCTAAATCTGCTTCAGGATTTGCAGCAGAATCTCGGACTCACCTATATGTTCATCACGCACGATCTTGCCGTGGTGAAGCATATTTCCGACAATATCATCATTATGTATATGGGCTCTGTCGTAGAGCAGGCCCCGGCGGATGAGCTGTTTGCCAATCCGCTGCATCCCTATACCAACGGCCTCTTCTCAGCAATTCCCATTCCGAAGCTCCGTGGACGTTCAAAACGAATCATTATGGAGGGCGAGGTTTCAAAGCCGGACGGAAAACCCGGATGCAAATTTGCGCCCCGCTGCCCAAAGGCAACTGAGGAATGTTTTTCCGTAACGCCCACGCTTCGGGATCTGGGCAATGGCCACAAGCTCGCCTGTCATCACCAGGAGAAATAAAATGCACCCGGCTGTCGGAACTATGTAATGCCGCGTACCAAAGCCGGGTGATATTATTCGTCTATACGCTGCTTTCCAATATAGGACAGAAACGTGTCCAGAAGCGGAGTATGATAGTTTCTTCTACTGATGAGAGCAACATATAGCGGCGGAAGCTCTGTCAACGGTGCCGTTTTCAGGTGCCTTGCGGCACTGGAGGAATAGATGACGCTGCCTGTATTTAGGATGGAAACGCCAATCCCGGCCTTACAGCAT
>CAJKSU010000127.1 GCA_905202605.1 uncultured Eubacteriales bacterium | reverse complement strand
AGGCCATGGAGCAGAAGGATTCGCTTCAGGCCGCACTGGAGGCTCTGGAGGCTCACGGTGAGGAGGAGTGCGACGATCCCGACTGCTCCTGCCATCACCATCATGACCACGATCATGATGAGCATGACCATGCGCATCACCATCATGAGCACGACCATGACGAGCATGAGCACGACCACGAGCATCACCATGACCACGATCATGACCATCATGGCCATCATGGCCATCATGACCATCATCATCACCACCACGCCGACGAGGTGTTCACCTCATGGGGCATGGAGACACCGAAAACCTTCACGCAGGAGCAGATCGCAGCCTGCCTCAAGGCGCTGGAGAATCAGGACACCTATGGAATGATCCTGCGGGCGAAGGGCATTGTTCCCGGTGAGGACGGTCAGTGGATCCACTTTGATTACGTTCCCGGCGAGCCGGATATCCGTACCGGCAGCGCAGGCATCATCGGCAGACTCTGTGTCATTGGCTCCAAGATCAATGAAGCCGCCATTGCTGCGCTGTTCCAGAGCTAAGAAAGGCAGGCGCGTATATGGCAATTCCTGTATATGTATTCACCGGCTTTCTGGACAGCGGCAAGACCCGCTTTATGCAGGGTACGCTGGAGGATGATCGGTTCAACGCAGGGGAAAAGACCCTGCTGCTGGTCTGCGAGGAGGGCGAGGAGGAATACGACCCCTCCGCCTTCGCCGCCCCCAATGTCTATATTGAGGTCATCGAGGATCAGGACGCACTGGATGATAAAACGCTGGAGGCTCTCCGGAAAAAGCATCACGCCGAGCGTGTGTGCGTAGAGCTGAACGGCATGAAGCTGGTCAGTGATTTCTACGCCAAGCTGCCCAAGAGCTGGGTGGTCTATCAGGAGATTATGTTCGCCGACGCCACCACCTTTGTGATGTATAACGCCAACATGCGCTCTCTGGTGGTGGACAAGGTGGGCGGCTGCGAAATGATCGTCTTTAACCGCTCCAATGACTCCGTGGATAAAATGGAGCTGCATAAAATCGTCCGCGGTATCAACCGCCGCTGCGACATCGCCTATGAGGACGAGGACGGCAAGGTGGAGTATGACGAGATTGAGGATCCTCTGCCCTTCGACCTGAACGCAGATATCATCGACATCAAGGACGACGACTACGGCATCTGGTATCGGGACGTCACCGAGGATATGCAGAAATATTCCGGCAAGACCGTGCGCTTTAAGGCGCAGGTAGCGCACACCAAAAAGGTAGAAAAGGGCTGCTTTGTTCCCGGACGCTTCATCATGACCTGCTGTGTCGATGACATTCAATTCATGGGCTTTGTATGCCAGTACGACGGCGCACAGGAGCTGGAACAGCGCAGCTGGATCACCGTCACCGCAAAGATCTCTCTGCGGTACCACAAGCTCTATAAAGAAATGGGGCCGGTGCTCACCGCTCTGAGCATAGAGCCCGCGGAAAAGCCAGCGCAGGATGTGGTCACGTTCTGACCTTACAAATTCTATACGTTTAAAAGGAGTTTTCTATGGCAAATCGAAGCAACCCCGGTAATCGCCAAAGCGGTTCCTTCCACTCCGGCGGCGATGTAGACGAAACCCGTGTGTTCCGTCCCGTCAGCGGACGTGCCGCCGGGAACGGACAGCGCAGCGCCAATCAAAACGGTGCGGGCGACAGCGGATATAACGGCGGATACTATGACGGCGCCTATGATTCTTCCTATTCCGACCCATACGGCAGCTGCGACGACGGCTATTATCAGGACAGCTACGATCAGCGCGGCTATAACCAGAGCGGCTATGATCAGAACAGCTACGACCAGAACGGGTATGACGGCGAATACTATGACGATGATTATAGCGGCTATGACGATGGTTACTATGATGACGGCTACGGACAGCAGGAAACCCTTGCCTCCCGCGCCGCAGGGCGCAGTGCCGGAGATTCCCGCCGTTCCCGAAAAAGCAGCGGGCGCGCGCAAAAATCCCGTCCGGCGCAGCATGACCCCTACTACGATGACGCCCCTCAGGAGCGCCGGCCTGCAAAGCGCCGCCGCAAAAAGAAGCGTCATCCTCTGCGGAATTTTCTGATTTTCCTGCTGATTCTCGCGGCGATTCTCGCCGGCATCTACTTTCTGCTGTTCCGTGCCCCCACAAAATCTCAGGACGGCATTCACACCAGAAAGTCCGGCTTCTATAACATCCTGCTTTGCGCCACAGACGAAGAAGGCACCCGCACCGACACCATTATGATCGCAACGCTGGATCAGAAAAACGGTCAGGTGTCCCTGACCAGTCTGCCCAGAGATACCATCGTGGACAACGGTCAATCCGTTCCCAAGCTCAACGGCGTATACGCTCTGGCGGGCGGAGGCGCAGCTGGAGCCGAAGCGCTGATGGATCAGGTGGAAACTCTGCTTGGCTTCCGTCCGGACGGCTATGCGATCATCAGCTATGACATCTTCCGGGACGTGGTGAACGCCATGGGCGGCATCACCTTTGACGTTCCCATGGACATGGAGGTAGACGGCACGTATATCTCCAGCGGTGAGCAGGAGCTGGACGGCGATCTGGCTTTGAAGGTATGCCGCTACCGCCACGGCTATGCCATGGCAGATATTCAGCGGGAATATGTACAGCAGACCTTTGTCAAGGCCATGGTCAAGCAGTGCGCTTCCCCACGCATGCTGCCCAAGTTCCCCGCTATCTACAAGGCCGCCATGGCGAATATTATCACCGATCTGGACGGCGCAAATATCCGCTATCTGGCACTGCACGTGCTTTTGGCAGGTACGGGTGACATTCAGCAGAACACCCTGCCCGGCGAGGGCGTGAGCTATAACGGCGCATCCTGCTATGGGCTGTACGGTCAGAGCGTTGTGGATCTGGTGAATCAGGTGATGAACCCCTATGAGGAATCCCTGACCATCGACGACGTTCACATTCTCACCGTCTCCGGCGGCTCGCTGGTAGAGAGCACCTCCACCGGCACGGCCTTTGATGCCAGCACTTATCAATATAATTAAGCATCACAAAACGCGGCGTGCAGGGACATCCCCACACGCCGCGTTTTTATATGTTTCTTTAGCCGTTCAACCAACGAAGTCCCTTCGGGAAATGGTTTTTCAGCTGTCCGCCGGAGCCTTTTGCCCACCCAAGAGACAGTCCGTCCACAGTGATCAGCGTCCAGCCGCTTTGCTCTCCGGGGATCACCTGTCCCTGCAAATAGGAGAGCACCCGTGGATCCTCCGCCGGGAGATCCTCTGTCACCGCTGCCGTATCCAGCCACAGCGCCAGCGCATGAGCCGGCTCAAACCGCCCCTTTTTCGCCTGCCCCAGCTCCAGACCGGGACGCAGCACCTTAAGGCCCTTCAAATCCGGCATATCCTCCGGGCAGAGATACAACGACGGCCCAAAGGAGATCAGCTGCCCGGCGGGCAGGGTAATTCCCATACAGGAAAGGAAATCCCACAGTTCCGAGGGCATTTTCACCTCCGAAGGCTTGGGCAAATCTTCCGGTTCCGTATCCCCATCCTTTTTCAGCAGCGCCGCATAATGCCCTTCGCCGGAAAGCAAATGCGGCCACAGCCGGAAGGTGTTTTTGAGTTCCGGATTGCCGTCCTCCGCCCATTCCGGTCTTCCGGGAGCCAGCCATGGCATCTCCGCATGCTCCACACGGAACTCCGGATGGCGCTGTAAAAACGCGTTGATTGTCCCTTCGTCCTCCTCCGGTGCAAAGGTGCAAGTGGAATAGCACAGATAGCCGCCGGGACGCAGCATATTCGCCGCTGAATCCAGAATTTCACTCTGCCGGGCAGCGCACATTTTCACGGTTTCCGGACTCCAATCCGTCACTGCGGCCTCTTCCTTCCGGAACATCCCCTCTCCGGAGCAGGGCGCATCCACCAGAATTCGATCAAAGAAGCCGGAAAACCGCTTCTCCAGCTCTCTGGGATGCATATTCAGCACCAGTGCGTTGGCAATTCCCATGCGCTCGATATTCCGGGACAGGATTTTCGCCCGCTTGGGGTTGATCTCATTGGCAACCAGCAGCCCTTCCCCCGCCAGCATATCCCCCAGCTGAGTGGACTTGCCCCCCGGTGCGGCGCAGAGATCCAGCACCCGTTCGCCGGGTCTGGGCGCCAGCAGCGTCGCAGGCGCCATGGCGGACGGCTCCTGTAAATAGTACAGCCCCGCTTCATGATAGGGGTGCTTTCCGGGGCGCTCCATGGGATCATAGGTATAGCCGCCCTTGGCCCATGGAATGGGCGCACCGAAGAATTGGGGCAGCTTTCGGCACACTTTTCGCTGGGACAAACGAATTCCCTTTTGCAGGGGGCGGTCATAGGCCGCCAGAAACTCCGGGTATTCCGCGCCCAGCAGCTTCTCCATCCGATTCAAAAATTCAGGTGGGAGCATTCTGTTCTCCTTTCTGAGGAAAAGAGGACTGTCCGCAGAGGACAGGCCTCTTATTTACTGCTTACTTTTTGCCGCCCTTCAGCGCCTTCATACGATCCGCATGGTTGAGAATCCGCTTGCGCATCCGCAGGGTCTTGGGGGTAACCTCCAGAATCTCATCGTCCGCCAGATACTCCAGACACTGCTCCAGACTCATCTGCTTGGGGGGAATCAACCGAAGTGCGTCATCGGAGCCGGAAGCACGGGTATTGGTCAGGTGCTTTGCCTTGCAGACGTTGACGGTAATATCCTCCATCCGGGGATTGGAGCCGATGACCATGCCCTCATATACCGGGACGCCAGCGCCGATGAACAACGTGCCGCGCTCCTGCGCATTATACAGGCCGTAGGTGATGGACTCTCCGGTTTCAAAGGAAATCAGGCTGCCGGTACGGCGGCGCTGAATGTCGCCCTTATAGGGCTGATAGCTGTCGAATACGGAGGCCATGATGCCCTCGCCCTTGGTATCGGTGAGGAACTCGTTCCGATAGCCGAACAGGCCGCGGGAGGGAACCATGAAGGTGATCTTCATGCGGGTGGTACCCAGCGGGGTCATCTCCAGCAGGTCGCCCTTACGGTTGCCCATCTTCTCGATGACCGCGCCCACGCAGTCAGAGGGTACGTCGCAGACCAGCCGCTCCATCGGCTCACACTTTACGCCGTCGATCTCCTGATACAGCACACGGGGAGGAGATACCTGAAACTCATAGCCCTCCCGGCGCATGGTCTCAATAAGGATACTCAGGTGCATCTCACCACGGCCCGCCACATAGAAGGCATCGGTGGAGCCTTCGGACTCGGTCACCCGCAGGGACACGTCCTTCAAAAGCTCCTTCTCCAGACGCTCGCGGATCTGGCGGGAGGTCACATACTTGCCCTCCTTGCCCGCAAAGGGAGAATCGTTGATGGTAAAGGTCATCTCCATGGTGGGCTTGGAGATCTTTACGAAGTCCAGCGGCTCCACATTGGAGGGGGCGCAGATGGTATCGCCAATGGTGATGTTGCCGATGCCGCTCATGGCAATGATATTGCCCGCGGTGGCCTCGGTCACCGGCACACGGTTCAGGCCGTCAAATTCGTAAAGGCTCACGGCCTTCAGCTTCTTGGAGATCTGGTCGGGATCATGGTAGTTGCACACCACGATCTCATCGTTCTGATGAATCACGCCGCGCTCAATCCGCCCGATGGCAATTCTGCCAACAAACTCGTTATAGTCGATGGAGGAAACCAGCATCTGGAACGGCTGGTCCACATCCGCCTCAGGGGCAGGGATATAGTTCAAAATGGTGTCAAACAGGGGCTGGAGATCGGTGCCAGCCACATCCGGAGAATAGGATGCGGTGCCCTGACGACCGGAGCAGAACAGCATGGGGCTCTCCAGCTGATCGTCGGTGGCGTCCAGGTCGATGAGCAGCTCCAGTACCTCGTCCACAACCTCCAGCACGCGCTGGTCGGGACGGTCAATCTTGTTGACCACTACAATGACGCGATGACCCAGCTCCAGTGCCTTGGACAGTACAAAACGGGTCTGGGGCATGGGACCCTCTGCCGCGTCTACCAGCAGGATAACGCCGTTGACCATCTTGAGGATACGCTCTACCTCGCCGCCGAAGTCTGCATGCCCCGGCGTATCTACGATATTGATCTTGGTATCCTTGTAGGTGATGGCAGTATTCTTTGCCAGAATGGTGATGCCGCGCTCCCGCTCCAGATCATTGGAGTCCATAACGCGATCCACAACCTCCTGGTTCTCCCGATAGATGCCGCTCTGCTTGAGCATCTCGTCCACCAGGGTCGTCTTGCCGTGGTCAACGTGGGCAATGATGGCTACGTTTCTGATTTTCTCGTCTACCAAAGTTGGGTAACTCCCTTCCTAAAAACATCGGTTTTCCGCTGAATTTTCTAAATCACAATTATTTATTTTATCATAGTCCAAAAATAAAAGCAACCCGCAGAATCCTTGCAATTCAGGAAAATATGGAGAAAAACAGTGGCAAATACCCCTGAAACATGGTACAATAAAACGAACTGTACCACACATTGTGCGGTACAGCCAGAAATCACTTAGCACAGGTGAACCATATGACAGAATATCAGATGGAGTCCTATGACGTTGCAGTCATCGGCGCGGGTCATGCCGGCATTGAAGCCGCCCTTGCCGCCGCACGTTTGGGACTGAAAACCGTTATCTTTACAATCAATCTGGACGCCGTGGGCAACATGCCCTGCAATCCTGCCATCGGCGGCACGGGCAAGGGGCATCTGGTGCGGGAAATCGACGCACTGGGTGGCGAAATGGGCGTCGCCGCGGATCGTGCCTGCATTCAGTTCCGGCTGCTAAATCGGGGAAAAGGCCCCGCCGTCCATTCCCTCCGCGCACAGGCGGATCGCCGGAAATATCAGGAGCTGATGAAGCACACGCTGGAGCAGCAGGAGCAGCTTGACCTCAAGCAGGCAATGATCACTGAGATCCGGCTGAACGATTCCGGCAGTGTCAGCGCCGTGGTCACCCAGCTGGGCGCAGTATATCCCACCCGCGCGGTGGTGATCTGCACCGGCACCTATCTTTCCAGCCGCGTCATTACCGGCGAATGCTATTATGCCTCCGGCCCTGACGGCATGCACGCCGCGCTGGGGCTGAGCGACTGTCTGCGGGAGCTTGGTCTTTCTCTCCGGCGCTTCAAAACCGGAACGCCTCCGCGGGTCAACCGCCGCAGTATCGACTTTTCCAAAATGGAGGTGCAGCCCGGCGACGACGTACCGGTTCCCTTTAGCTTTACCACAAAGGAGATCCCTGAAAACCGTGCGGTCTGCCACCTCACCTACACCAATGCGGAAACTCACCGGATCATCCGGGACAATCTCCACCGCAGCCCCCTGTTCTCCGGCATCATAGAGGGCATTGGCCCCCGGTACTGCCCGTCTATTGAGGATAAGATCGTCCGCTTCCCGGATAAGCCCCGGCACCAGCTGTTCATCGAGCCATGCGGCCTTGGCACCGACGAGATGTATATTCAGGGCTTCTCCTCCTCCCTGCCGGAGGACGTGCAGCTTCAGATGATGCACACCATTCCCGGTCTGGAGCACGCAGAGATGATGCGCCCGGCCTACGCCATTGAATATGACTGCGTCGATCCCACCGAGCTGTTGCCCACGCTGGAGTGCAAAAAGATCCCCGGCCTGTACGGCGCCGGTCAGTTCAACGGCTCCTCCGGCTATGAAGAGGCCGCCGCTCAGGGGCTTGTCGCCGGCATCAACGCCGCCCTGAAGCTCAAGGGTGAGCCGCCGATGATCCTCCACCGCAGCGACGCCTATATCGGCACACTGATCGATGATCTGGTGACCAAGGGAACCAACGAGCCCTACCGCATGATGACCTCCCGCACGGAATACCGGCTGATGCTCCGGCAGGACAACGCCGACCAGCGGCTCTCCGGCATCGGTCACCGTGTCGGGCTGATCTCCGATCAGCGCTATGCCGCCGTACAGGAAAAATACCGACTGGTAGAGGTCGAAGCACAGCGGCTGGAGCGCTGCGGTGTTCCGGAATCCCCGGAGCTAAGTGCCTATCTCACCTCCCAGCGCACTGCGCCCGTAAAGGGCTCCGCCCGGATG
>CAJKSU010000126.1 GCA_905202605.1 uncultured Eubacteriales bacterium | reverse complement strand
GAGCGTTTCAAGGGTCCGTGCAGGCGGAAAAAATATTCCGCAGAAGGATGCGTTTGAGGGAATACACTTGATTTCCGCAATAAAATCTCGTAAACTAAAAGATAGACTTGAACAAAGAAAAGAGGTATCTTTTATGAAAGCTGTAGATATGCACTGCGATACCATCGGGGAACTCTGGAAGGCGGAAAAGGCCGGCAAGCCCATTTCCCTCCGGAAGAATTCCCTGCATATAGATCTTGAAAAAATGCAGCAGGGGGATTACCTGCTCCAGAACTTTGCGATGTTCGTGTTTCTGGGCAGAGAAAAGGATCCGCTGGTGAACGTGCTGGAGATGATCGACGTATACAACCGCGCCATGGCGGACAACGCCGATATCATTGCGCCTGTGCTGCAATATGCGGACATTGAAAAGAACCGCGCGGCGGGCAAGCTGTCCGGTATGCTGACCATTGAGGAGGGCGCTGTGCTCAAGGGCAATCCATATGTGGTGCGCAGCTTGTACCAGCTGGGCGTCCGGATGCTGACGCTGACATGGAACTTTGAAAATGAGATCGGCTATCCCAATACCATTGTCAAGGCCAAGGACTATGATCCGTCCCGGCGTTACGGTCTCAAGCCGGAGGGAATTGAGATCGTTCGGGAGATGAACCGGGTGGGCATGATTGTGGATGTAAGCCATCTGGGAGATGACGGCTTCTGGGATGTGGTAAAATACTGCGATGGCCCCTTTGTGGCCTCCCATTCTAACGCCCGTGCCGTTTGCGACCACACCCGGAATATGACCGATGATATGATCCGTGCGCTGGCGGACAAGGGCGGTGTGATGGGCCTGAACTTCTGCGGGGATTTTCTGAATCCCAACGGAAAGAGCCGGGTAGAGGACATGGTGCGCCATGCAAAGCACATTGTGAATGTAGGCGGCATCGACGTGCTGGGCCTCGGCACCGACTATGACGGTATTGACGGCGATCTGGAGCTGGACAACTGCGGCAAGATGCCGCTGTTGGCTCAGGAGCTGGAGCGGCAGGGCTTCAAGACCGGGGAGATCGAAAAGATCTTCCACGGTAATGTGCTGCGGCTGTATCGGGAGGTGCTGAAATGACTGATCCAAGACTGACGCTGGAAGAGCGCATTGAAGCGGAGCTGAAAAGCTACGACGGAACCATGGGACTATATATCGACGATTTGAAGGGCAACGTGATCACCCGCTTCCCGGATGAGAAGTTTGAGACAGCCAGCACCATTAA
Organism: uncultured Eubacteriales bacterium; assembly: GCA_905202605.1. Classification (GTDB taxonomy): domain Bacteria; phylum Bacillota; class Clostridia; order Oscillospirales; family Oscillospiraceae; genus HGM13006. The sequence goes on along the minus strand of CAJKSU010000126.1, from coordinate 6,905 downwards.
GGTCTATATCCTTGCGGCACTGTTTGGTGCCATCGAGCAGGGGAAGGCCAGCCTGCACGACATGCTCACCTGTGAGGAACGGTTCTGGATCGACGGCAGCGGCATCCTCGGCTCACTGGAGGTCGGAACGACCCTGTCCGTGAAGAACGTGGCGACGCTGATGATCATTGTCAGCGACAATATTGCAACCAATATGCTCATTGATTATCTGGGTATCGACAAGATCAATGACTGCATTCAGAAGCTGGGCTGCAAGGATACCAAGCTCCACAATGTGCTGGATTTCGCCAAATATCATCAGCTTGGCACCACCACACCCAGAGATTATGCCTCCATGTTTGTGCGGATCCAAAATCGTACGCTGGTCAGCCCGGAGGCATCGGAGCAGATGTGGCAGATTTTGTCCCAGCAGCACTATAACTCCATGATTGTAAAGTCCCTTCCTCAGTTTTACGTGGATCCGGACAACTATGATGAGCAGCTGTTCTGGTTTGCCTCCAAATCAGGCAGCATGAACGCCTGCCGGAATGACGGCGGCATTATCACAACGCCCTATGGCAGTTATGTGATCGTCATGCTCAATAAGGATTTTTCGGACAAGCAGTATTATCCGGAGCATCCCGCCACGGTGTTCGGCTCCCGTGTCAGCCGCCTGATCTTTGACCAGTATCTGACGCTGGAGGGACGGCTGAAGTAAAAGCTGCACGGAATGTCTCATGGCGCCGAGGGACAATGGACTTGTAACCTGCGGGGGCATATGGTATACTATTTTCTAAGAAATGAGAAATTGGAGGTAGTTTCTGTGGGAAAGAAGGCCAAAAATACGGGGGAGCAGGAGCTTCCTGTGCTGGAGATCAACCCGAGCGAGGAATATCACCCCCGCCCCATGTGGCAGCGGGTTGCTGCATGGATTCTGATTGCGTTAATTGTGCTTGCCACAGGAATTTTCGCCCTGTGGGGGAAAATCGTTTGACCGACTATCAGCTGATTCGCTCCAACCGCAAGACCATCTCCCTCCAGATCACCGAGGCGGGGGAGGTGCTGGTGCGCGCGCCCCAGCGCTGCCCCAGAAGCTATATCGACGGATTTGTGCAGTCCAAGGAGCGCTGGATCATGCAGCATCGGGCGCAGGTACAGGCTTCGCTGGAAACTCGGCAGGAATTTCGTTTGAAGTCCGGCGACAGTCTGGGCTTTTGCGGCGAAGAATACAGGGTACAGCTGACAAAAGAACGCCGGTGCAGTCTTGATTTGGAGCAGAAGACCATCACCCTGCCCGATGTTCCGGTTCAGAATATCCGGCAGACTGTGGAACGCTTATACCGCCGGGGCGGCCTTCCGTGGGTGGAAGGGCGGCTCCGGTACTGGGCGGAAAGAATGGGCGTGACCTATGGAACGGTGAACCTGTCCTCTGCGGTTCGCCGCTGGGCCAGCTGCTCGGCAAACGGGAACATTCACGTAAGCTGGCTTTTATTGATTGCGCCCATGGGGGCAATTGACTATGTTCTGGTGCATGAGTTGTGTCATCGAGTGGAGTTTAATCACAGTCCGGCGTTTTGGCGTTTGGTAGCACAGTATCAGCCGGATTATCCGGCACAGAAGCAGGTGCTTCGGCGGCTGCACCAGAAGCTGTATGCACAGGGGTGGATACAAAAATAAACAGAAATTCGTTTTTGCTCAGGGTGGGAGCGGATTATTCTGAAGGGAAAAGGATGGAGATGCCTTGAAAGAGTATTTAGAGCTTGTGGCAACGTTCTTTAAGATTGGTATTATGACCTTTGGCGGCGGCTACGCTATGCTCCCTATGATTCAGCGGGAGGTGGTAGAAAAGCATGGCTGGGCCACGGAGGAGGAAATCCTCAACTATTATGCCATAGGACAGTGTACCCCCGGCGTGATTGCAGTCAACACCGCCACGTTTATTGGAGACAGCCGGAAGGGTGTGCTTGGAGGCTTTTTGGCAACGCTTGGCGTTGTGCTGCCCAGCCTGATTATCATTTCGGTGATTGCCGCGGTGCTCAACAACTTTGCAGAGATTGCCGCTGTTCAGCATGCGCTGGCAGGCATCCGCATTGCTGTGGTGGTACTGGTGGGCTATTCTGTTTGGAAGCTGATGAAATCCGGCGTCAAGGGAGCGTTTGGCTGGATCATATTTGTGCTGACTTTTCTGGTGTCTGCGATCTTTGGTTTGTCCCCCGTGGTGATCGTGGTAGCTGCTGCCGCGGCTGGACTGATTTCCGGCCGTCTGGCAGAGCGTAAGGAGGGCAACCGATAATGGATTTGTTACTGATGTGTTGGGAGTTCTTCAAGACGGGACTGCTCAGCGTTGGCGGTGGCCTTGCGACTCTGCCGTTCCTCTACTCCATGGCGGATCGTTATCCATGGTTTGACCGGGCGCAGCTATCGGATATGATCGCGGTGTCCGAGTCTACCCCAGGGCCAATGGGCGTTAACATGGCAACGTATGCAGGCTTTGCAAGCCATGGAATTCCCGGCGCACTGCTGGCAACCTGCTCACTGGTTTTGCCCAGCATTATTGTGATTCTGATCGTGGCGCGGTTTCTCCATCGGTTCCAGACCAGCAAGGCGGTGCAGCGGGTGCTGTCCGGGCTGCGTCCGGCGTCGGTGGGACTGATCGCCGCCGCAGGATTTGGTATCCTTAAAATCGCATTGAATTTCAGCGGGAATCTGGGATTCTGGGAGTGCATCAGCTGGAAGGCACTGGCGGTGATGGTGGTGATTGGCGTACTGTATCACTTCAAGCAGAAGTGGCATCCCATCATTTTTATTGCGCTGGGTGCAGTGGCAGGACTGGTGCTGGGGCTATGAAAAAGATTCTGGGCATTGACCCCGGCTTTGCGACCATCGGCTTTGGACTGATTGCGGCAGAACGGGGCAGCGTGCAGATGCTGCGCTACGGGGCAATCACTACCCCGGCTGGGATGGAGTTTTCCCAGCGGCTCAAGCTGATTTATGACGATATGACCGAGCTGCTGGAGATATTAAAGCCTGATGCAGTTTCAGTGGAAGAACTGTTTTTTAACACCAATATCACAACAGGCATTCAGGTAGCTCATGGGCGCGGTGTGATTCTGCTTGCATGCACAAAATGTGGTGTTCCGATTTTTGAGTATACTCCGTTACAGGTCAAGCAGGCTGTGGCAGGCTATGGTCGGGCAGAAAAGCGGCAGGTGATGGATATGACCAAACGCCTGTTGCATCTGGAAAAGACACCCCGCCCGGATGACGCGGCGGATGGATTGGCGCTGGCACTTTGCCATGCACGATCCAGTACGTCCCTGCTGGCGGGACTGGATCGCAATTCCTAGGAGGGATTTGATGTTTTACTATCTGCGGGGGCAGGTTGCACTGATTGACCAGAAGCTTGTGGTTCTCGACTGCGGCGGCGTTGGATTTTCTGTGAATACCACCACCAATACGCTTTCCAGACTCAAAATTGGCAGCGATGCAAGGCTTTATACATACTGCGCCATCCGAGAAGATGCCTTTGATATCTATGGATTTGATTCCCGGCAGGAGCTGGATACCTTTAAGCTGCTGATCGCCATCAATGGCGTTGGAGCAAAGGCGGCGTTGGCGATTCTGTCCTCGGTCAGTCCGGACGGTCTGCAAATGGCGGTGGTGACTCAGAATGAAAAGCTCCTGACAGCGGCACCCGGTGTCGGGAAGAAGATTGCCCAGCGAATTTTGCTGGAATTGAAGGATAAGCTGGGTGCGGTCACCGAGCTGGATTTCCGGAACGGAAGTCCGGAAGCAGCGGCGCCCGCCATGCCGGGGAGCAAGGCGGCCGAGGCCGTGCAGGCGCTTCAGACGCTGGGCTATGACCAGACCACCATCAATGCGGTGATGAAGGGCATTGATGTGGAGCATCTGGAGGTGCAGGAGATCATTAAGCGAGCCCTGCGCGCAACCATGAAGCAGTAAGGAGGGGGTTCCATGAGTATTGATTTTTCAGAGGAGATGGAAGCGCCTCTGATTACCACCGGACGCACACCGCTGGACACCGGAGAAAGCAGTCTCCGCCCCCAGACACTGCGGGATTACACCGGGCAGGAAAAGGCCAAGGGCAACCTGAAGGTGTATATTGAGGCGGCACAGCGTCGGGGCGAACCGCTGGATCATGTGCTGCTTTACGGCCCTCCGGGGCTGGGAAAGACCACGCTGGCAGGGGTCATTGCCAATGAGATGGGGGTAAACCTCCGGGTGACTTCAGGTCCCGCCATTGAAAAGACAGGGGATCTGGCAGCACTGCTCACCAACCTCTCTGAGGGCGACATTCTGTTTATCGACGAGATCCACCGGCTCAATCGTGTGGTGGAGGAGCTGCTGTACCCCGCCATGGAGGACTACGCTATTGATATTATCATTGGCAAGGGCCCTTCTGCAAACTCTATTCGGCTGGATCTTCCGAAATTCACACTCATCGGCGCTACCACGCGGGCGGGGCAGCTTTCATCCCCCCTGCGGGATCGGTTTGGCGTTAGTCTGCGACTGGAGCTGTATCAGCCCAAGGAGCGGCAAAAGATCGTCCTGCGGAGTGCGGCGCTTCTGGGAACGGAGATCGATCCTCAGGGAGCATTGGAAATTGCGTCCCGAAGCCGTGGAACCCCTCGGCTTGCCAACCGGATGCTTCGCCGGGTACGGGATTTTGCGCTGGTGTATCATGACGGTGTGATTGACCGGAAGGCTGCGAATGATGCGCTCAATCGGCTGGAGGTGGATCATCTGGGATTGGACGAAACAGACCGGCGGATGCTCCGCTCTATTATTGTAAACTACGGCGGCGGCCCGGTGGGACTGGAAACGCTGGCAGCCACCATTGGCGAGGAAGCGGTCACACTGGAGGACGTTTACGAGCCATATCTCATGCAGATCGGATTTTTGACCCGCACGCCCAGAGGGCGATGCGTCACCCAGCTGGCCTACGACCATCTTGGCATCGCCCATCAGGCGGAGACTGACGGTCAGCTTCGTATGGAATAAGAAGGAGTGTACATTATGGGTAAACTATTTGGAACAGACGGAATCCGCGGCATTGCCAACGAACAGCTGGACGCGGTGCTGGCCTACCGGATCGGTCAGGCGGCAGCGCTGGTACTGGGACGGGGCAAGACGGAAAAGCCGGTGGTGGTCATCGGTAAGGATACCCGGATTTCCTCTGATATGCTGGAGGGGGCAATGATTGCCGGACTGACGGCCTGCGGCGCAAACGTCCATACGCTGGGCGTGATCTCCACCCCGGCGGTGGCGCTGACGACGATCATGAGCAAGGCGGCGGCAGGCGTTGTGATTTCCGCATCCCACAACCCCTATGACTATAATGGAATTAAGTTTTTCGGGCCGGACGGCTCCAAGCTCCCTGATGAGCTGGAGAGTGCCATTGAGGAACTGATTCTTGGAGACGAGCCTCTGCCTCTGAAAAAGGGCGGCGATATCGGCGTAACCTATGATGACCGGCACTCTCTTGACCTCTATATCCGTTATCTAACCTCTACAGTAAAGGGAGAACCCCATGATCTCCGAGTGTTGGTGGACTGCGCCAACGGTGCGGCATCGGTAACGGCGCAGCGTCTGCTGAACCGCTATGATATGGATGTCAATTATATCAATGACCGACCCAATGGAACCAATATTAACGCAGGCTGCGGCTCCACCCATCTGGAGGAGCTGGGAAAGCACGTCCGGGAGGGCTGCTATGATGTGGGTATTGCCTTTGACGGGGATGCGGATCGCTGCTTGGCGGTGGATGAAAACGGCAATGAGATCGACGGCGACAAGATCATGGCGCTGATTGCAAGAGCCATGCACGAGGCGGGCGATCTTCGAAATGACGGCTTTGTGGCAACGGTCATGAGTAACATTGGCCTGCACAATTACGCGAAGGAGCACGGCTACCGGGTGCTCTGCGCAGATGTAGGAGATAAGAACGTCAAGGAGCTGATGGACAAGGAGGATATGGTGCTGGGCGGCGAGCAGTCCGGGCATATCATCTTCCGGGATCACATGCCGACCGGTGACGGTCAGTTGACCGCACTGCATTTTTTGAGCATTGTCAGCAAATACGGCACACCGGTCAGCTCTCTGGTTGGAGAGATTAGACGTTATCCTCAGGTGCTGATCAATGTTCCCGGCCCCTATGCGGCAGCTGAAAAGTCCGCATTGATTGCATCCGATGACGTTCAGACCGCAATTCGTCAGGAAGAGGCGGCGCTGGGGGAGAATGGCCGGATTTTGGTTCGTCCCTCCGGTACGGAAGCTCTGCTCCGGGTCATGGTTGAGGCCAAAGAAGAGGCCACAGCACAGAATGTAGCCGAGCACTTGGCAAAGGTCATAGAAAACGCACAAAAATTACGTGCGATTTAAAATAATTTTTAGAAACTATTGACATTATCCGCGTTTATGGTATAATAGATATCAGTGTTGTACAGAGTTAATCTGTATGCTTCAGAACCAAGTCCAGTTATTCCGTTTTGTCAAGCCCCACTCTTTTGATTTGCTTTGCGAACTTTAGATCAGCTTGCTTTTGGAATCCGGTGTTTGCCGGACTGTGGTCGGTAATCTGATGCCGAAAAGGCGAGTACGGCGATTTGCCGCTTGCATATAACAATCCCTTGCACTCACTTCTTTTCTCTGGGTCGCAAAGGGCAAATCTATCTGTTCAAAGAGAGGGAAATACTATGTACGAAGACAAGATTTTGGTCTGCAAAGAGTGCGGCGCAGAGTTCACCTTTACCGCTGGTGAGCAGGAGTTCTATGCTGAGAGAGGCTTCCAGAATGAGCCTCAGCGCTGCAAGGCCTGCCGTGACGCTCGCAAGAACGCTACCCGTGGCCCCCGTCAGTACTTCACCGCTGTGTGCGCTGCCTGCGGCGGCGAGGCTAGAGTTCCG
>CAJKSU010000125.1 GCA_905202605.1 uncultured Eubacteriales bacterium | reverse complement strand
AGCTGTCCAGCCGCCCCTGCTCCAGCAGGTACACCGACAGCTTCTTTCGGGCGCTGCCCGCCGTCAGGGCGGTAATCCGGCTGCTTAAAAACCAGATGCGGTCAGAAAGATACGCGATATAGTTCTCGGTGATTGCCGCATTCCGCCGCATGGCCCATGTGATGACATTCTGGTGCAGAAAAAATACCTCCGTGGGCTTTTTCGCCGTAAGGACGGAGGCATAGCGGCGGCGGCTGTGGAACATCGCCGCCGCACCGAAGCAGTCGCCCTGTCCCAGCCGGGACATGCTCAGCCGCTTCCCGTCGGCGGTATTCTTTTCCACCAGCACCTGCCCGGACAAAATAACGCCAAGGCTCTGGGTAAAATGCGTTTCATCAAAAATAACCGCCCCCCGGTCATAGGCTTCCTTTCGGCACAGGGGATCATGGGTCAGCTGCTCCACCAGAATCTCGTCCACCCCCTGAAACAAAAAGCAGGAGGCGACGATATGCAGCTGCTGGGGGGTGAGTAGGTCAGACATTTTTTCACCTTCTGTCTCATTTGATACATTCATATTTTTCTACTATAGTGAGAATTTTGCCCAATGTCAATATGGATGTCGGAGAATTTTTTCACGGATTGCTAATTCCATTCCCCACGCACCTGTGGTATACTAAGGCTATATTCCCACAATCAATAGAAAGGGATGAGCACCTATGGCTGACTATGACAGCAGCACAAACTATAAACAAGCCCGTTCCATGGGCAGACACTTTCTGTCGGAGCACAGCGATTCGGTCACCAAGGGCTATCTATATATTCTGGACGATCTTCTGGACAATGTGGAGATCTGCGGAGAAATCAACCTTGGCACCTCCGAGATTCCCATCAACAAGATTCTCGGCACCCGTACTGCTGCCCGCAGCAATGCCTTTGCCGGGAACTTTATGCCCCTGCTCCCGGAGAACACAGAGTTTGGCGCAAAGTGGTGCAAGCTCTATGAATCGCACATCCGCGAGGGCATTCGGGAGCCCATCAAGGTCTATGAATACCTCAACCGCTATTTTGTTCAGGAGGGCAACAAGCGGGTCAGCGTGCTCAAGTATCTGGGTGCGGTAGCCATTGAGGCGCGGGTCACCCGCCTGATCCCCAAGCGGGATGAGAGCAACAAGCAGATCTCCATTTACTATGAATTTCTGGACTTTGACCGCCGGGCGATCTTCGATAACCTGTGGTTTTCCCATCGGGGGGGCTTTACGGGGCTGGTGAATCTGGTGGAAACCTGGCAGCACGAGCATCCGGACAACGACACCTCCACCGCCGACCTCATCAATGCGGCGTTCAAGTCCTTCCGGCTGTGCTATAAGGAAGCGGGCTTTTCCTCCATTCCCATCACCTCCGGCGATGCGTTTCTTGAATACCTCAAGGTCTACGGCTTCAAGCCAGACCGGCCGCTCGACACCATCCGGGAGCAGGTAAAGAGCTGCGAGGCCCAGTTCAAGCTGGTCTCCGTGAAGGATCCCGACACGGTCAACACCGTGGAGCAGCGGTTTGCCTCGGAAAAAACTCCCCTGTCCTTCTTCTCCCGGAAGCCTCGGAAGCTCAAGGTGGCCTTTGCCTTTGAATCCACTCCGGAAAAGTGCCTGTGGACCTATGATCACGATGTGGCACGGCGGCGGCTGGAGCGCACCATGGGGGACAAAATCTCCGTCATTACCAGATATCAGGTGCCAAACGGCGAGAATTCCTACGGCGTGCTCAAGGAGCTGATGGAGGAGGAGCCGGACATTCTCTTTGCCACCAGCCCCAATATGTCTGCGGGCGCGCTGCGGCTTTCCATTGAGAATCCCGACAAGACCATCCTCAACTGTGATTTTGCCCAGCCCAAGAAGAATATCATGACCTATTACGCCAAGTTCTATGAGGCGGCGTTCCTCTGCGGCGTGATGGCAGGCTCCATGACCCGCACCGGGCTTCTGGGCTACACCACCACCATGGCCACCCATCCCGACGCAACCTTCAACCTCAACGCCTTCTGTCTGGGCGCACAGCTGGTGAATCCCACCGCCCACGTGGTCAACCTGAACCTCTACCGGGTGGATATGTCCGACCCCTATCACATGGAGGCGAGGAAGGAGCTGGCACGGCATGGAGTAGACATTGCCATGTGCATCCATCAGCCCTACACCCCCTTGGTGCGGAAGGGCTTCCCCGGCGTATACGCTCAGCTGTATCTGCTGCAATCGGACACCGGTCACCCCAACGAGTGCATCGGCGCAGCGGCGGTGGACTGGTCGATCCTGTACAACGAGCTGGTGGGCGACAGCTTTAAAAACAAAAATTCCATTCTTGACATCACCCGCAGCGGCAATGACAGCTCTGTTCACTTCGGCTGGGGACTGAACACCGGCATTCTGGACGTGCTGGGCGTGGATTCCTTTATGGGACACAAAGCACTCCGGCTGCTGAACATCTTTAAGGAGCTCATTTCCTCCGGCAAGGTCCACCCCTTTGAGGGGCCGCTGTTTGACCGGGATCACAACCTGATCCTTGAAAAGTACAGCACTCTGAACCTGCTGGAGATCCAGAGCATGAAGTGGCTCCATGAGGCAGTGGTAGACAGCATTGATCTGACCTGAGCAGAAAGGAACACCGAATTTTATGGAAAACTTTCTATTCAGCCTCAACGTCACCCTGCCCATTTTTATCATCATTGTGATTGGCGGCCTATTGCAGCGCATCGGCCTGCTGAACGAGGGCTTTACCTCCGTGGCGGATAAGTTCGTGTTCAAGGTTGCCCTGCCGGTGCAGCTGTTCCGGGACATTGCCGAAATGGATATCCGCTCGGACTTCTCCGGAAAATTTGTACTGTTCTGTATGGCGGCCACCACCTGCATGTTTGCCGCCACATGGCTGCTGGGGCAGCTGTTCCTCAAGGACAAATCCATGGTGGGTGCCTTTGCGCAGGCTGCCGCCCGAGGCTCTGCAGCGATTCTGGGCATCGCCTTTGTGGAGAACATCTATGGCTCCTCCGGCATGACCCCCATGATGATCGTGGCGGCGGTGCCGCTGTTCAACATCTACTCGGTCATTATCCTTACCGTCACCTCCGCACAGGGGAAATTTGACTTGGCGCTGGTAAAAAAGCTCCTGAAGGGCGTCATCACCAACCCGATCATTCTGGGTATTGCCGCAGGCATGATCTGGAGCCTTGCAGGGTTGCCCATGCCGGTGCTCCTCTCAAAGTCCGTTGGCTACATTGCCTCCACCGCAACACCATTGGCGCTATTGGTGCTGGGCGCAACCTTTAAAGGTCGGGAAGCCCTCCAGAAGATCGCCCCTACCCTTGCCGCAGCCTTTTTAAAGCTGGTTGCCATCCCCGCCGCCATCTTCCCCGTTGCCATCCACATGGGCTTCCGGGGCAGTGAGCTGGTGGCGATCATGATTATGCTGGCCTCCCCCACCACCGTGACCTGCTACATCATGGCGAAGAACATGGGCGGTGACGACACCCTGTCCGCCAGCGTGGTGATGACCGCAACGCTGCTCTCCAGCGTTACCCTGACCCTGTGGGTGTTCGTGATGCGCACCATGGGCTTCATCTGATTTTCCACAATTTGCAAGCTCATAGAGACGCTGATGCAGTTTCGCTCGGTTTCCCGGAAATTCGTCAATTGACCGTGTACCTTGATTTTCATCAAATCATGGTACACGGCTTTTTCTGTCGTATTTTAAGTTTTCTTGCCCCGCAGCTTTTTCTCTGAAAAAGCACAATTTTCGCTCTTTTTTAGCGACCCGGAGCAATCGACGGGAAGCGACGGATTCCAAATATATGAGTGGGAAATCGGTCTACTTAAAAATTCTGTCTGTTTCTGAGATATCCTGCGCAGGGGTTGGATGGGCGAATTGCGGGCGGATTGCGAAATCGGTGGAAATTTGGCGGGTGGGGTACTGCAACGGGATCGTGCTGCATCAGAAATTCGTCTTTTTATTATAATGTGTAGAGAAAAGCGCCAATTCCAGCCGAACCGGCCTGAGACCCCTCAGTCGCCTACGGCGACAGCTCCCCTTACAGGGGAGCCATCGCTGCCGGAACCGATATTGGCTTCCTGCAAGGGGTATTTCCGGGGCATTTTCGCCCCTTCCTGCCCATTTTCCTCTCACCCTCTCCCGTCCTCTGTGCGCCCATTCTTTTCCTCCTCCGTCTAGGTTTACCAGTTCCTTCCATTTCTCCGTTTCTGCGCTCTCTCAGGGCGTGAGAAGGGCATTTCCGGCTTTCAAGCATCCAGTATTTTCTAATTCCATAGAATTTTCCATCCAACCTGCGGTTTCCAGAATACAAGATCGCTTTCAGCACCGATTCCCCCCACCAACCGTCGGAGACGCTTCCCCTTGTTCCCCGTCTCTCCCTCCAAAACCATCCCCTTCTCTCTCCCCGCCGCCGCCCACACCTCGAACTGCTCTCCGCGGGAAGGTGGTTGGTTCTGTCCTAAGCTGTTTTGTCCTGTGGTGTTATGTCCTGTCCTGTAGGAGCGTGATTCTGGCGTGACCGTCACGTAGCGCGTCACGTTACCGTCACGTAGCGCGCCACGTGGCGCGAACGTAGCGCGTCACGTTATCGTCACGTGATGCGTCATGTTACCGTCACGTGATGCGTCACGCTACCGTCACGTGACGCGTCACGTGACGCAGCACAATGCCCCTCCGAATATCCAGTCGATTCCCGTCGGCAGACGCCCGTGCAAAAGCCCCCGCCGTGCAATCACAGCGGGGGCATCCTGCATATTTGGTCTGATCTGCCGGATCAGTCGAAGTTGAAGTCCAGCTCGTCACCGGATTTGACATACTCGATGGCGGTTTCCAGACTGGTGAGATTCTTCTTGTAGCAGTAGTACTCCATCTCGCCGTCCAGCCGCATGGCGTATTTCCGATCCGTCATGGGTATCAGCTCCAGAACATGGGTCTCGCCGCCCTCCAGCTCAATGGTGACGGAGGAGGTGGCCTCTGCGTCCGCATATTCCTTCTTCTCGTCCTCGGTGAGGTTATCCACCACACGGAAGTACAGGCACTTGATATACAGACGGCGGATGTTCGTTTCGCTGATCTCCTCGCCGTCCAGCGTGCCGTTGACCTGATCGGCGTCGTTTCCGTTGGCGTTCTTCTTGGTGGAGTGGGTCACATCCACGGTGTACTCGGTGCCGTCGATGTTCATATTCAGGGTTTTGAGCTGCTCAATGCTGTAGGACCATACGGTACGCAGCATAAACTGCACATAGCTCACGCCCTCCCATGCCACTGCGGAGGAGGAACAGGTCAGCAGGGTATCCGTCCCCTCCAGCATGCAGTAGGTGTAGTCTGCATTGGGGCAGGTATCGCCGATCAGCAGCCGCACCTCATTGCCGGAGGTATCGGTCATTTCCAGCTTGGCAGGATGATCCAGCCCGTACTCGGCATATTCATCCTCGGAAATATCCTTGATGATGCTGCCCAGAGACAGGGTGGCAACCACATCCAGAATGTTCTGCTGGATGGTGGTGGCGTTGCCGGACACCTGATAGGGCTGGAGCATCACGTACTGGCTGCCCTCGGTGTTAAACTCATTGGACTGGTCGCTGTCCAGCTGGATCTCGATCTCACTGCCGTCCCGGTTGGTGAGCTTGACCCAGTTGATATTGGTGTAAATATCATCCTCGGTATAGGTGGGGAACAGGGTGATCGCCCGGTACTCAATGGGCCGCCGCACCAGCAGCGAATCCACATAGCTGCCGATGGTGTAGACGGTATTCGACTCATTGGTCATGCAGTAGTACGCCTGATCCACCGGAGCCTGAGAGCCGATGATCAGGTCTACCTCGCTGCCGTCGGAGTAATAGGTCTTCACGGTGGCGGTCGGCTCGTCCAATCCATAGGCGCTCAGGTCCTTGGCATCCTCCTCCACCACAGAGTTGGCGGAGATGGAGGTCAGAGTATAGAGCATGGAGCGGAACATGGAGCTATCATAGTCGAACTTGCCGGGATCCGGGGAAACGTCATAGGAATACGTCTCGGAGCCGTTCTCATCGGTGCTGCGGCTGATTTTCACGTCCAGCTCCTCAGAAGCGTAGGCATAGGAGGTGTTCTCGTCTACCTTCCGCTCTGTGGGAATGATGGTGAACCGCTCCAGCTCGTCATAGCTGCGGTTGATGACATAAGCGGTTTCCGCAGCGGAGGACTCCACCGAGGAGGCGGCCTCCGTCTGTGCGTCGGAGCTTTTGGGCATATGGGTTACGACAATGGACGCAATGATAAAGGCCACAAGTACCGCGCCTGCAATGATAATGGTTTTCAGGCTCTTCATTACTTATGTCTCCTTCTTGCCCATTCCGTAACGCCGGCAATCAGGCACACGCCGGGGATAATCAGGATCAGCAGATAGAACAGGGTGCTCTTTGCCGAGCCGGGAACCGCCAGCGTGGTGGTGGTCAGATCCTTGGAGGGGATGGAGACAGCCTCAGTGTCGTCGCTCATGAAGTTCAGTGCGGCAAGCACATAGTCCTTGTTGAGGAATGCGGTGTTGTCCAGCGTACTGTCACTGAGGAAGCCCGCATTCAGAAACAGGGCGTAGGAATAGGTGCTGTCCAGATTGTGCATGGAGTTCTGATAGGACAGCACGCCCACATTGAAGGGGCCGGTGGCATCGCCGTCGCTCTGCTCATAGCTTGTGGTCTCGGAGGAGAGATCCTTGGCATAGGAGTTATTGGAGGTGGTCATCAGCACCTGAGTGCCTCTCCAGTTGTCCTGCTCCCACAGGGTGGTGATGGGACGGGCGCCGGGGATGATCACATAGCTCTTGCTGTCGAGATTATCGGTCAGGCCCTCTACGGTATTGACATTGGGCATCAGATAGAAGTTGGTACCGGCGAAGCAGCGCTCGTTGTCGTATACCATCTGATCCTCATAGGCAACGCCCCACTCCTCAAAGTACTCCTCCAGATTGGTGAGCTTGGGGGTGTTGGAGGCAAAGGTGACGATCATCTTGCCGCCATTGTTCATGAATTCCTCCAGCGCATCGATTTCCTCGGTGTTGAAGTCGCCCTTGGGCTGGGCAATGATAATCATGTCCACGTCGTCAGGTACCTTCCCCTCCTGCATCAGGCTCAGGGTGGTCACGTCGTAGTTGGCGGAGGTCAGGAGGGTGTCCAGCGTCTCATGTTCGGCATTCTCCTGATGACCGGAGATATAGGCTGCCTTGGGTACCTTATTGGCGGTGACGTACAGGATTGCAGAGGTCAGCCGCTGCTCGGCACGAAGACCGGTGAGGTACTTGGTGTCGCTGCCGGAGGACGAGGAGGAGGAAGATTTGCTGCTCTGGTACTCCAGAAGATCATAGGGGCTCATGGACTTATAGCGCTTGGCGCTTTCCACAATGATGTCCCCGGAGGAAAGGTCGCCCAGCTGATCGTACTGGGAGAAGATCGCCGGGTTGTTCACGGCGTTGATGTACTTGACGGTGACGTTGCCGTGGCTCAGCTGCTCATAGCGCTGGAGCACCTTGGGCAGACGGCGCAGGTCATTGTCGTTGGAATAGTCCGTTTCATCGCACAGCACGGTGATGGTGATCGGCTCGGACAGGGTGTCCAGCAGCTGTACGGTTTCATCGGAAATTTCATACTCGGATTCCTTGGTCATATCGATTTCCAGCACATAGCGGTCTGCGATATAATCCACAAAATAGTTCACAGCGATGACCGCCGCAATCACCACGATGGTGGAGATCAGCGACAGAACGCCGATCTTCATGCGGCGCTTTTTGCCCAGCTGGGCGCTGGAACCGGCAGCGTCCACCGGCTTCACTTCTTGATTCTTCTTGTTGCTCATAGCGTTCGGGTCCTCCTTAGCTCCAGCGTTTTCTCTCCAGCATCCGCACGGTCAGGAATACAAACGTACCGGCAACGCTGAGGTAGAAGAACAGATCGGCGAACGAGAAGATGCCCTGAGCAAAATCCTCATAGCGCCGGAACATGGAAAAGTAGTAAATGAGATTTTTCGCCCATGTGGCCTTCATGAAGCTGTAGGAGTAGTCCATGAGGTACAGGCCAAGAAACACCGCCACGGTAGCCACGCAGGCCACCAGCTGGTTCTGGGTCAGCGAAGAGATGAATACGCCGATGGAGATAAAGGCCATGGCGGTGGCAAGGATCGCCACATAGTTGCCGATGACGGTTGCGGCCTCCAGCTGTCCCCAGGAGGAGATCACCACCACATAGACAAGGGTAATGAGAATGAGAATGGCAAACACCACCAGAGCGGCAAAGAAGTTGCACAGCACAAAGAAGGTAAGGCGAACCAGGGC
>CAJKSU010000124.1 GCA_905202605.1 uncultured Eubacteriales bacterium | reverse complement strand
CTGCCCGTGGAGCTGAACATAGGCAAGGGTTCCATCCTGCACCAGTGCGGCGATTTCCGCAATGGGGGCATTCACGAATACGCCCACGGGCTTTACCTCCGGGGACAGCAGCCGGGTCAGCTGACGGACGGTATCCGGCGTTACATTGCGGCGGCTTTTGGGAACGCCGATGATAAAGCCGCAGAAATCCGGCTTGGCTTCGTTGACGTATTCGATATCGCAGGGGCGGCTCAGACCGCAGAGCTTGATTCTGGTCATACTGTAGTTCCTCCTCTCAGCTGATCCAGCATGGCTTTTTTATCCGCCGCCCGCATCAGCGTTTCCCCAATCAGGACGGCATTGGTGCCGTTGTCATAGAGCTTCTTGATATCCGCATGGGTCTTGATGCCGCTTTCCGACACAAACAGCACCTCCGGAGGTGCAAGCTTCCGCAGCCGCAGGGAATTATTAACGTCCACGGTGAAGGTGCGGAGATCCCGGTTGTTGACGCCGATGATCTTTGCCCCCGCGGACAGCGCCCGGTCGAGCTCCTTTTCATCATGGGCCTCCACCAGCGCCGACAGCCCCAGACTGTGCGCCAGCGCCAGATAATCCCGCAGCTGTCCATCCTCTAAAATGGCACAGATCAGCAGCACTGCCGAAGCGCCCAGCGTCTTTGCGCCGTAGATCATATATTCGTCCACGGTAAAATCCTTCCGCAAAACGGGAATGGAAACGGTCCGGGCGATTTCCTGAAGATACCGGTCGCTGCCCTGAAACCAATACGGCTCGGTCAGACAGGAGATGGCGGCGGCTCCTGCGGCCTGATAATCCATGGCAATGTCCAGATAGGGAAAGTCCGGGGCGATCAGACCCTTGGAGGGGGATGCTTTCTTCACCTCGCAGATAAAGCACATGCCCGGCGCGGCAAGAGCCTGCGCAAAGGGAAAGCCTGTGGATGCGTCCATTTCCTCGACCTGCGCCCGGAGCCGGGGCAGGGGCAGGGACTTTTTTTCCTCGGCAACCCGCTGCCGTGTCTTTTCTGCAATTTCCGATAAAATACTCACTGATTGCTCGCCTCCACAAAGGCCAGCAGCTTTTCATAGGCCTTGCCGCTGTCGATGAGGTATTCCGCCAGACGCACGCCCTCCTCCGGTGTTTTGGCGCTGCCTGCAACATAGAGAGCCGCGCCAGCGTTCATGCAGACCGCGTTCCGTTTGGGGCCTTTGTCCTTGCCCTGAAGGATGTCCCGCGTGATCTGGGCGTTCTCCTCCGGGGTGCCGCCCACCAGATCGGACTTCTGGCAGCGGGGATAGCCAAACTGCTCCGGGGTGATCTCATACAGGGTGGTGGTGCCGTCCTTGATCTCGCAGACCGCAGTGGGGGCGCTGGCGGAGATCTCGTCCAGATGATCGGTGCCGTAGACCACCAGTCCCCGACGGATGCCCAGATTCTCCATGACCTTGGCATACGGCACCAAAAGGCTCCGGTCATACACGCCCATCACGCCCATGGTGGGGGCGGCGGGATTGGTGATGGGGCCGAGAATGTTGAATACCGTGCGGATGCCCAGCTCCTTCCGGACGGGGCCGACGTACTTCATGGCGGTGTGATAGGTCTGGGCAAACAGGAAGCAGATGCCCACATCCTCCAGCAGCTGGCGGCATTTTTCCGGGGGCAGAGAGATGTTGACGCCCAGCGCCTCCAATACGTCCGCTGCGCCGGATTTGGAGGAGGCGGCGCGGTTTCCGTGCTTTGCTACGGGGACGCCGCCTGCGGCGATGACCATGGCGGAGGTGGAGGAGATGTTAAAGGTGTTGGCGCCATCGCCGCCGGTTCCCGCAATCGAAAGCGCCCATGCCATTGCCTATGCAAAGAAATTGGCACCCACCATGGAGAAGGATCAGATTCTGGTGGTGACCGTCTCCGGCAGAGGAGATAAGGACGTGGCTGCCATTGCAAGATACAAGGGGGTTGAAATCTATGAATAAGATCACAGCGGCATTTCAGCATGGAAAGGCTTTTATTCCATTTCTCACTGGCGGTGACCCGGATATTGAAACCACAGAAAAGCTCATTCGCGCCATGGCGGAGGCCGGGGCGGATCTCATTGAGATCGGCGTACCGTTTTCCGATCCCATTGCCGAGGGAACGGTGATTCAGGAGGCCAGTCAGCGGGCGCTGCAAGGCGGGGCAACGGTGGATCAGCTGTTTGACATGGTAATCCGTCTGCGGAAGGATATTGCGATTCCCTTTGTGTTTATGGGCTATGCCAATTCGGTCTACGGCTACGGCGCGGAGAAATATATGGCAAGATGCAAAGAGGCCGGGGTAGACGGCGTGATCCTCCCGGACGTTCCCTATGAGGAGCATCAGGAGTTTCGGGAGGTGCTGGACAAGTATGGAATCACTCAGATTTCCATGGTAGCGCCTACCTCACAGGATCGCGCCAAGGCGATTGCAAGGGATGCCAGAGGCTTCCTCTACTGCGTGTCCTCTCTGGGCGTTACCGGCGTGCGCAGCAGCTTCAGCTCCAATATTTCCGAAATCATCGGGCTGGCAAGGTCCGCAGGAGACGTCCCCTGCGCCATTGGCTTCGGCATTTCTACCCCGGAGCAGGCGAAGGAGATGGCAAAAAAGGCGGACGGCGTGATCGTGGGCAGCGCCATTGTCAAGCTGGTAGCGCAGTATGGAAAAGACAGTGTGCCGGTGGTGTATGACTATGTGAAGAAGATGAAGGATGCCATTCGAGATTGATATGGAGAAAGCAGATTCCCGAACCCGAGTACGGTTCGGGAATCTTTTGCATCCCGCTCGATTGTGTGTTATACTATCCTTGAGAAAAAGCGGGAAAGAACGTGAGAATATGCAAGAAAAACTTCGGCACTGGAGCGATTATGCCCTGACGTTGGGCAAGTGGCTGCTGTTTTCCCTGGTGGTGGGCATTACGGTGGGCGCAGTGGGCGCGGTGTTCCATATGGCGATCTCCTATGCCACCGGACTGCGGGAGCAGCACGGGTGGATTCTATATCTGCTGCCGCTGGCGGGACTGCTGATCGTGTGGGCGTATCATGTCACCGGCATGGCGGACGATAAAGGGACGGAATATATCATCGGCGCAGTGCGGGAGGGGCGGAACCTCCGCATCCGGACGGCTCCGCTGATATTCCTCAGCACCGTACTGACCCATCTCTGCGGCGGCAGTGCGGGTCGAGAGGGTGCGGCATTACAGCTGGGCGGCTCCATGTCCAACTTCTTGGGGCGGCTGGTGCATCTCAATGAAAAGGATGACCGGATCATCACCATGTGCGGTATGGCGGCGGGCTTTTCGGCGCTGTTTGGAACGCCGCTGGCGGCAGCAGTAATGTCCATGGAGGTCGTCAGCGTGGGCGTGATGTACTACTCCGCCATTGTACCCTGTGTGCTGTCTGCGCTGATTGCTCAAGTAGTGGCATCGGCCATGGGCATAGAGGCCACCAGCTTTTCGGTACAGGCGGTGCCGGATATGACCCCGCTGACGCTGGTACAGGTGGGGGGACTGGGCATTCTCTGCGCACTGGTGGCAGTGCTGTTCTGCACGGTCATGCACCTTGTTCCCAAGGGCTATCAGCGAATCACGAAAAATCCCTACCTCAAGGTGATGCTTGGGGGCTGTATTGTGGTGGCGCTGTCGCTGCTGCTGGGGACGGATTATAACGGTGCGGGCGTTAGTGTCATCAACCGCGCCATGGAGGGGCAGGCCCGTCCGGAGGCGTTTCTGCTGAAAATTATCTTTACGGCGCTGACCCTTGCAGCAGGCTTTAAGGGCGGTGAGATCGTTCCGGCCTTCTTCTGCGGGGCGGCGTTTGGAGCATTCTATGGGCAGCTATTGGGGCTGGGCGGCTCCTTTGCGGCCTCTCTCGGTATGACGGCGGTGTTCTGCGGGGTGACCAACTGCCCGCTTACGTCTATTTTGCTCAGCTATGAGCTGTTTGGAGGCAAGGGACTTCCCATGTATGCCCTATGCTGCGCCCTTTCCTATATGCTCTCCGGCTACAGCGGACTGTATCATGCCCAGAAGATTGTCTATTCCAAGCTGCGCCCGGAGTATGTAAATAAAGGGACTCATTGAGCGGAAGCATACAACGGCACGGCGGTTTTTCAGACGAATTTTGGCACAGCACCGCCTTGTACGGTAATGGATTATATGGTACAATACATGACACGATACAAAAATCAGACGGCGTTATGCCGGTTTTAAGCTTGCATAAGGAGGCTGCTTCATGGGATGTTTTGATATGGAAGAGATGTGGGGTATTCACGAGGAGTGCGGTGTGTTTGGCATCTATAATCCTGCCGGAGACTGTGCACGGGATACTTATTATGGGCTTTACGCCCTCCAGCATCGCGGTCAGGAGTCCTGCGGCATCGCTGCCAACAACAACCGGGATATCACATGTTATAAGGACATGGGTATGGTGGGAGAGGTGTTCTCGGAGGAGAAGCTGGACGAATTGAACGGCACTATGGCGGTAGGACATGTGCGCTATTCCACGGCGGGCGGCTCCAAGCGGGAAAATGCCCAGCCACTGACCCTGAATTATATCAAAAACGATTTGGCGCTGGTGCATAATGGCAATCTGGTAAATGCCAATGCCCTGAAGCGGGAGTTTGAGCTGAAGGGCTCCATTTTCCAGACCACGGCGGATACCGAAGTAATTGCCTATGCCATTGCCCGGCAGCGGCTGACCTGTAAGTCCATCGAGGAAGCGGTGCTCAAGGCTACACGGCAGCTGGTGGGTGCATTCAGCCTGATCGTCATGAGCGGCGAGAAGCTCATTGCGGCAAGAGATCCGTGGGGCTTCCGGCCTCTTTGCATCGGCAAGCGGGGGGATGCATGGGTCATCGCCTCGGAAACCTGTGCGCTGGACGGCGTGGGTGCAAAGTATGTCCGGGATATCGAGCCCGGTGAAATCGTGAAAATTCATCAGGGCGAGCTGACTTCCTACAAGGACAACTGTCGGGGCGACGGTCATATCTGCATCTTTGAGTATATCTATTTTGCCCGTCCGGACAGCGTGATTGGCGGGCAGGGTGTCCATGAGGCGCGGCTGGAAGCCGGGCGGATTCTGGCGCGGCAGAATCCGGTGGACGCCGATGTGGTCATCGGTGTGCCGGACTCCGGACTGGACGCAGCGCTGGGCTATGCGCAGGAGAGCGGTATTCCCGTGGCGGAGGGCTTCCTGAAAAACCGCTATATCGGGCGTACCTTCATCAAGCCGGAGCAGTCCTCCCGTGAGACGGCGGTAAAGCTGAAGCTCAGCCCCATGCGCAGCCAGATTGCGGGCAAGCGGGTCATTATGATCGATGATTCCATTGTTCGCGGCACTACCTCCAATCTGATTACCAACCTCCTGCGGGACGCAGGCGCCAAGGAGGTTCATGTAAAGATATCCTCTCCGCCGTTTGTTTCCCCCTGCTACTTTGGCACCGATGTGCCGGATAAGGATCACCTGATCGCCTGCAAAATGAATCTGGATGAGATCTGCCGTCATATCGGCGCAGATTCTCTGGACTATCTGCGGGTAGAGAGCCTGCGGGAGCTGGTGCCGCACATCAAGGGGGACTTCTGTCAGGGCTGCTTTACCGGCGAGTATCCGGTGGAGATCCCCGAAGATGCCTGATGATTGTTTGCTGCACGAATTGACACAAAGAATTATCTTCTTGCAAATTTAACGAAAATACACGTATAAAATTATAAAAAACGCAAAATGATGCAAGAAATGTATTTCATGCATCAAAAAATATATTGACAAAGTCGGTGGAAGGCTCTATAATACCCCCATCGACAGGGGCGGCACGCATTCCTGTGTGCCGCCCGTTTTTGATTTCATTGACTACATAAGGAGGAATTTGCTGTGGCGAAATATACCAAGGAAGATATTATCCGTCTGGTAGAGGAGGAGGATGTCAAGTTCATCCGGCTGCAATTTTCGGATATTTTCGGCATGCTGAAAAATGTAGCGGTGACCGCTTCCCAGATTGAAAAGGTTGTAAACAACCAGATCATGATCGACGGCAGCTCTATCGAGGGCTTTGTCCGGATCAACGAATCCGACCAGTATCTCCGCCCGGATCTTGACTCCTTTGCCATTATGCCGTGGCGTCCCATGAACGGCAAGGTGGCACGGCTGATGTGCTCGGTGTACAATCCCGATGGTACGCCGTTTGTTGGCGATCCCCGGAATGTACTCCAGAAGGCCATTTCCGCAGCTACTGAGGAGGGCTATACCTTCAATGTTGGTCCGGAATGTGAATTTTTCCTGTTTGAAACCGATGAAAAGGGACGTCCCACCACAGTGCCGCAGGACGATGCAGGATACTTTGACCTCAGCCCGGTGGATCATGGCGAGACGGTTCGCCGGGACGTGTGTCTGGCACTGGAGGCCATGGGCTTTGAAATCGAAGCCAGCCATCATGAGGTAGCGCAGGGGCAGCACGAGGTGGATTTTAAGTATGCCGAGGCCATGACCACTGCAGACCGCATCGAAACCCTGAAATTGACCGTAAAGACCTACGCCTCCCGGAACGGCCTGCATGCAACCTTTATGCCAAAGCCCCTCTACGGTATTAACGGCAGCGGCATGCACATCAACATGAGCCTGTTCAAGGACGGGAAGAACGCCTTCTACGATGAGTCCGACCCCAGAGGCCTCAGCAAAACCGCCTACAGCTTTATTGCCGGACTGATGCTCCATGTACCGGGTATGGCTGCGGTGCTGAATCCGCTGGTCAACAGCTATAAGCGGCTGGTGCCGGGTTATGAGGCGCCTTGCTATGTGGCGTGGTCTGCCAGCAACCGTTCGGCGCTGATCCGTATTCCCTCCGCCAGAGGGAGCGCCACCCGTGTAGAGCTGCGCTGCCCGGATCCCTCCTGCAACCCCTATCTGGCGCTGGCAGTGTGCCTGATGGCGGGCTTGGACGGCGTGAAGCGTAATCTGACGCCCCCGGAGGAAATCAAGGCCAATATCTTTGCCATGACCCCCGGCGAGCGGGAGAAGAACGGCATTCGCAGTCTGCCTGCTAACCTCAAGGAGGCGATTGATGCCATGGAGGCTGACGGGCTGATTATGGATACTCTGGGCGAGCATGCAAGCGCCGCCTATCTTGCCGGTAAGAAGCAGGAGTGGGAGGAGTACCGTACCAGCATCAGCCAGTGGGAGCTGGACCGCTACCTGATCCGATATTGATCCGGCTGACCGGAAAAACTGGAGAGGAGTGCGGTGGATATGAATCATATACTGGTGGCCTTTGCCGGGGAAAAAACACGGCAGCGCATGACCGATATCTGTGAATCCACCGGGATCCGTGTGTCAGCGGCCTGTTCCAGCGGCGCTGAGGTGCTCAGATGGTGCGGAAGAATGAGCGGCGGCGTGGTGCTGAGCGGCTTCCGCCTGATGGATATGATGGCAGATGAGCTGTTTGAAAACCTGCCAAAAGGGTTTTCCATGCTGCTTCTGGCAACCCAGATGGAGCTGGAGAGCTGCGATCATGCGGAGATCTGTAAGCTTTCTGCCCCGGTGCAGAAGTCGGAGCTGATTGATTCCATTCGGATGCTGATGGATCAGAGCGGTGCAGAGTCCGCACCGGTTCCCAAGCGTTCCACGGAGGATAAGCTGCTGATCACCAGAGCAAAGGAGCTGCTCATGAGCCGAAACTGTATGACCGAGGAACAGGCACACCGATTCATTCAAAAGCGCAGTATGGATACCGGTGCAAAGATGGTGCAGACGGCAATGAAGATTCTCGATGGACAGATTGTGCTGTGAGCCAAATGGGGCTGTTTCAGAATAGCCTTTTCTAAAATACAGCCAGATAAAAGGGGCTGTCTCAAAATGCGGATTGCAAGAGAATAGCCCCGTCAAAGCCCGCAGACGCAATTGTGCGGTGCTGCCTTAGATAAAGTCGTGAAAATCCAGTTTTTATCGGATTTTCACGACTTTTTTGTTGGGCTGATTTTTAGAAAACTCTATATGTATGACAGAGCAGATGGCACTGACCACGCCCAGCCGTATTCACATCCTCTGTCGGTTTTCCGGCAGAAAGAAGCTTGTTACGAAAAGCGAGAAGCGCTTCCCGCATCAGCCGCACTTCGCTAGGGGACAGCTCAACCATTCGTTTCTCTGCTTTACGGCGGAACATCTGCAGCACCACTCCTTTCTGACTCCATTGTATCCGCAGATGCGCATCCTAGCAAATGTGCAAATGAAAATCTTCCGAAAAGCGAATACGGCAGCCTATTGAAAGGCTGCCGTGGATCGACAAACTGGAAGTTGCCGTTGTGAAGGTTATGCTCATTTTGCGTTATTACTCTTCCG
>CAJKSU010000123.1 GCA_905202605.1 uncultured Eubacteriales bacterium | reverse complement strand
AAAGAAAGAGTATGCCCCCGGAGGGCGCTCCTCCTTGTAGTGCGGTGGGTTCTATTATGGGTAGTTCTGTGTCCCACAGTGCAACCCCTCTGCCCCTTCGGGGCATCTCCCCTGTTAGGGGAGACAAAGAGTTACTGCCCTCTAAAAGCCTCCCCTGCAAGGGGAGGTGGCGGCTATGCCGCCGGAGGGGTTTCCCCGTTTACCCCTCTGCCCCTTCGGGGCATCCCCCCTTTCAGGGGGGACTAAAAGCTTCCTCCCAAAGCCTCCCATCGGGGGACCCCGCCGAAGCCCAACCGTCGGTACCCGCAAGGGGTATGCCGCATCCGTAGCGCAGCAAAGCTGCTGACGGCTGCGCTATCGGGTTCGGTGGGGAAAGGAGGAGCAGCGTAGTGACCAAGCTTTTCGCCTTTAGGCGGAAACGAGGGATACGGAGCTTGCGACGACGCAAGGGGAGGTGGTTCGGCTTAAGCCGAACCGGAGGGGTTCTCCGCCACAGCGCTGACTGAGGGGTTATCCCGCCGGAGGGGTCATCTCCCCTGACTAAGGTGTTTCACTCACATGCCGCCACAAAAGCGTTCCAAATCCG
The DNA here is from genome assembly GCA_905202605.1 of uncultured Eubacteriales bacterium. Classification (GTDB taxonomy): domain Bacteria; phylum Bacillota; class Clostridia; order Oscillospirales; family Oscillospiraceae; genus HGM13006. Next base: position 7,804 of record CAJKSU010000123.1, on the reverse strand, counting down.
CCGTGCCGACTCATACTCCTGCCACATATGCTCCGGGTGCCACTGCACCCCCAGCATGAATTTCTTCTCCGGAAACTCGATGGCCTCGATCAGCCCATCCTCGGCATAGGCCGCCGCCACTGCGCCAGGAGCCGGGGTCTTAACCGCCTGATGATGTATGCTGTTCACCGAAAGCGTCTCACAGCCCAGAATGGAGTGGAGCAGGGTGCCTTTCTCGATCCGCACCTGATGATGGGGCAGGTCATAGGGCTTGTCCTGCCGATGCACCACCTTGGAGGGCGCCTGCGTGAAGATGTCCTGATACAGCGTTCCCCCATAGGCCGCATTCATCATCTGAATGCCCCGGCAGATGCCCAGAACCGGCTTATCCATATCCCAAAGCAGCCCCAGCATTTCATTTTCCTGCCGGTCCCGCAGCTCGGCCTGATAGCCGCATTCAGGGAGCTTTTCCTCGCCGTACAGGCTGGGCGCAACGTCCTGTCCGCCGGTGAATACAAAGCCGTCGCACCGCTCCGCATAGCCCTTCCATAGCTTCTCATCCCGGCTCAGGGGCAGCAGTACCGGCATGCCCCCGGCCATTTCCACCCCGCCGAAATACAGGGGATTGATCCAAAGTGTCTGTTTTTCGCTGTTATACAGCGGTAATATGCCAATCAGAGGCCGCATTGTTCTATCTTCCTTTGCTGAAGAATTGGCAGATTTCTCCCCCTTTGGAGGAATCCTTGCTCAGGCGTGAGGCACCGTGTCACGGGTGCGGATCACATGCTCCGTCACCTGTACGCTGACCTCCCGCCGAGACGGGGTGTCCGCCGCCCGGAAGCAGCTCCGCTCCACGGCGCAGGCGTCATAATCCCGCCCGTGGGCGATTTTCAGATATCCCTCCACCACGGGTTTTCCCGTGGTGGGATCCATGGCGCGCCATTCGCCGCCGCAGTAGACCTCCGCCCATGCATGCGACTGCGGAACGCCTGCCGCAAGGCCGCTGACGAACCGTGCCGCGATCCCCGACAGCCGGCACAGGCACAGGAACACATGGACATGGTCCCGTGCATCTCCCACGCCGGTTTCCATGGTTTCCGCCGCAGTCTGCTGACCGGACAGGGGAATAAAGTCAAGGCTCCGCCGGGTCAGGGCGCACAATGCCTTGGCCTTTTCCCACGGCTCCTCCGGCAGCGGCTCTCCTACCAGAAGCCGTTCCATCTGCGCCGTGGGGCGGGTCATGGGCGTGGGGTAGAGATACAGCCGATCCGGCGGATCGTGGATCACATAGTTGGAGCACAGCACAAAGCCCTCTGCGGTAAAGCCGAAGGAGGTGTGCTTTTTATCAATGGTACCGGTGTACATTTCATTGCCGTAGGCATCGGAAATGTGGTTCAGCGCCGCATTGGGCGAGATGGTCAGCTTATGGGCATAGGAGCGCTGGAACGGAAATGTTCCGGGCATACACCGCAGGAGAAAGCTGTGCTTTAAAATCGGCTCCTCAAAGGTCTGCTGCACGCTGAAGCGAAACGCATATTTTTTCATCCCGCAGTCCTCCTTATTTACTCATGACCCAGGTGTCCTTGAAGCCGCTTACCGGCTGTCCCTGACTGTCCTTGACCGTAAACCGGGAAAGGCCGCCCATCCAGACCCGCAGGGAGTCGGAATGCACCGTATACGCCCGGAAATCGCACTTGGCCTCGCTGGTGGATACGCCGTCCTCCCCCAGCACCGGCTGGGTTTCCACCTCGATCTGATTCTGCGCAATATACCGCCGGGGTTCCTTATTGATCCGCCGGGCAAGCTGCCGCTTTTCCTCGGTGGTCAGGGTGTCGCCGTATACCGCCCCCGCCCGCCGGTCGCTGGACACGTCCTTGAAGATCAGGCTGTCCATATGCTCCAGCACATATTTCTTCTGGTCGGCGTACCATGGCAGGAACGTCGGCACATTGGGCAATATCGGCTCCTCATTTAAATAGTAGCGGATCATGGTGGGGATAAAGTAGTGCAGCCCCCGATCCTCCGCCAGAGAGCAGCCCGGTGCGTTGAGGATTGCGATATGTCCGGCGCTGTAGGCCTCCATGAGATGGGGAATGCCGCAGGGGGTGTTTTCGTCGAAGCACAGGGGGTCGAGCATGCTGTCCAGCGCCAGCCGATGGATAATCGCCACCCGCTGGAAGCCGCCCTCCGGCGCACGGTAATATACCTTGTTGTCCATGACGATCAGCCGTTCGGCCTCCGCCACCACCGCCCCGGTCAGCTCCGCCATGTACCGAAGCTCAAAGTAGGAAAGGGCGTCCTTCCCCTCGCTGAGCAGCACCACAATGCCGCCCTCCAGCTCCGGATCGTCGTCCATAATGTCCCGGTACAGCTGCCGCAGGAGGATGTCCAGTCCGCAGTTGTCGCACAGCTCCGGCACCTGATAGTTCTCCGGTGCGATCTCCCGGCAGAGCTTCCGGGCAAAGTGGGGATAGGTCGCCCCGTCCGGCACCGAAAGGCTGTCCTCCATGGCGTACCATTTGCCCTTGGTGCTGCACACCAGATCCGTGGCGGTGATGTGGGTATAGATGCTCTTGGGGGGCGCAATGCCCATGCACTGGGTTCTGAAATCCAGAGACGACAGGACGAATTCCTCCGGGATCTTCCCGTCCCGCAGGATCATTCGGTTGTGATAAATATCATTCAGGAAAATATTCAGTGCGTTGATCCGCTGAATCAGCCCCTGCTCCAGATGAGTAAAGGTCTTTGCGGAAAGCACACGGGGAATGGGATCAAAGGGCCGCCCGGTCACCTGCCGCTGACCCTGACGAACCACCGCAAAGGTCGCGCCCTGTTCCCGCATCCAGTCGTTGACACGCTGCCGCTGTTCTTGGAGCTTCTCCATCCCGAAACCTCCTTTATTTCGGCAATTCCGCACAAAGCGTGATTGCCTTTTGCCATTTCTGCTTGAATCGGCTTCTTTCTTATCATCTTAATAATGTATCACAACTTCCGGGAATATGCAACGCCGGAACGCAAAATCCCCGCTTCCGCCCGGCCATTCCGGCGCAAAACAACATTTCACAAACCGTTCATTAAAAGTTCATGCAAATCCTCCGGGAATTCCGTATACTGTAACCAGTCAAGATCGGAGGCATCCCCCTCCGGTTTTCTGAGCCGCAGAGCCCCGGCTCCCGGCTCCATCCTTAACGGAGGGATTTTATGGAACCTTTTGAGCGCAATTCCGATTTCATGGATGACGCTTCTCCATATCAGGACTATTACAGCACCGGCGGGCAGTACCGCCCTCCCCGCAGGCCCCGGAATCACGGCTGGCTCGCCGCCACCCTCGGGGTGCTGCTGCTGTGCGTTACCGCCGCTGCGGCATTGTCCCGCAGCGGTCAGGCGGTCACTCCGGAGGCTGCCGTCACCGCCGCCCGTTCCAGCGCCCAGCCCACGGAAACTGCCGCCCAGCAGGAGGCAGCCGCCGCAGGCGTTACCCCGGCTCCGGCGCAGTCCAGCGATCAGGTGCTGGGCAGCGGCACGACCCTGACCATTTCCGCCTCCACCGGCGATCCCATGGAGCTGCCGGATATCTATAAGAAGGTCATCCCCAGCGTAGTGTCCATCTCCGCCTCCACCGGCGCCTCTGCCTCCACCGGCACGGGCATCATCATGTCCTCCGACGGCTATATCATCACCAATTATCACGTGGTGTCCACCGCCCAGCAGATTGTGGTGCTGCTCACCGATGGCTCGGAGTATAACGCCTGCAAGGTGGGCGGCGATGAGACCTCCGACCTGATGGTGCTGAAAATCAATGCCTCCGGCCTGACCCCGGCGGAGTTTGGCGATTCCAACAGCGCCGAGGTGGGCGACAGCGTGGTGGCCATCGGCGACCCGCTGGGCATTGAGCTGCGCGGCACCATGACCGACGGCATCATCTGCGGCATCAAGCGGGATGTGGACGTGGGCGACCGCACCATGACCCTGATGCAGACCAACGCCGCACTCAACAGCGGCAACTCCGGCGGTCCGCTGGTCAATATGGAGGGGCAGGTCATCGGCATCAATACCATTAAGATCTCCTCCGGCTATACCACCGTAGAGGGTCTGGGCTTCGCCATTCCCATCACCAGTGCCAAGCCCATTGTGGATGAGCTGGTGTCCAACGGCTATATCTCCGGTCGCCCCGCCTTCGGCTTTGAGGTGGAGCAGCTGGAAAGCCGCATCTCCCTGTATTACGGCCTCCCCGGCAAGCTGTATATCCGCTCGGTGGATTCCCACTCCGACGCCTACAAGCAGGGCATCCGCTCCGGCGATATCATCACGTCCATTGACGGGCAGCCCGTCATCAGCACGGAGGAATTCAACCGGATCAAGAATCAGTATTCCGCCGGGGATCAGGTTCCTCTGACCATCTACCGCAACGGCGAGGAATACAGCGTTACGGTCACCTTAATGGATCGCGCGGATTTGGATTAACGGCAACACCACGCAAATGCGTCTTTTGTGTGGTATTGCCTAACGCCTAAGAACAAAGTCTCGGTAAACATCCGACAAATTTAAGCCCCTCCGGAGCAGTTTGCTCTGGAGGGGCCATTTCAATTTCGTTCCACAGGGATACCTTCGCCGCCCATCGGGCAGCTGAATCATCCCCCTGTCAGCATAGCTGACATCCCCCCTGTCAGGGTGGACAAAACAGTGCGCACAACCTCCCCACGGGGCCCCGCCAAAGCCCAGCGTCAGCGGGTTTGGTGGGGAGAGGAGGAGCAAGGAAGTGAACGGAGCTTTTCGCCCCAAAGGCGGAAACGGAGTTCACGGACTTTGCGACGACGCGGACACCTCAATTTAGTATTTATTCTATCTTATTTATTCTCTTCTTCCTCTTCCGTCAGCGCCTTTGCCCGCTGGTACTTGCTGCGCTTTTCCTCATGCAGGCCGTATTCCGTAATCAGCTGGCTGCACAGCGGAGGTAGACTGCCCGCATCTCCATACATCAGCTCCAGCTCCACCTCACAGATTGGCTCCTTTCGATCACCGGCGAAGAGATAGCCCAGATCCCCCGCCAGCTCTACCCGAACGCCCTCGTCCAGAAACAGGCAGGCGGACTTCCGGTCAAATTCCGCACCGCAGACTGCCGTAAGGGGCTTGCCCTTCAAAATGCTTTTCAGCTCACGGGGCGCACCCTGATCGATCAGCAGCGGGATTGCATCCTCAATGTTGTCCACCAGACACTGCCACTCGTTCCGGGTGAAAAAGCCCGCTTCATCGCTGAGATTGGCGGTTTTAAAGGCTGCCACCCGCTGACCGCCCTCATCCCGGAGGCGCAGTGTCCACTTCCGGCGGGTCAGCTGTCCGTCGAACGTGTCATAATAGGTGCTGTGCATGTGACAAATCTCATAGTCGTCCTTCATATATTGGGTCAGCTCCGGGTCCTCCAGAACCTTGCTGAGAATCTCCTCGTTGGGAACGCTGAGCTTCATTTCAATTTCGGTTGCCATGCGAATCACTGTCCTTTCTCTTTCCCCATTGTACCCGCTTTCCCGGCTTTGTGCAAGAGGTTTTCTGCGGCTCCGCCGTTTCCCACGCTGTTTTTTCGTGGATTCGCAGAATCATTCCTTTCCGGCATTTCCGGGGGTATTTCCCGACGGGAATATTGCACCGGCGGCCTTATAATGTCTCCATAGCAGATTGCTTCGAGCACATGGAGGAGACGGTCAACATGAAAGAAACCCTGAAGAAGCCCCCGATTCTTGAAAACTGGTTCTATACCCAGTCGCCGCTGGTGATTACCCGCCCGGCGCTCCGGGAGACGGCGGCCTGTCTGGGCTTTTTGCTCTCCGGCTTTCTCCTGTCCTGCGGAAAGCTGGCAGGAGAGCCTGCGCCCTTTGTGCTGGGACTGCTTACCGCCGCCGGAGGCGGCCTGCGGGGACTCTGCGCACTGATTGGGGCGGTGGGTGGCGCACTGACCATGCAGAGCTTTTCTCAGGGGCTGGAGCTGACCAGTGCGGCACTGCTTACCTTTGTGACCATGTACATATTCGGTTCCCTGTGGGTCACCCGGCAGAGCTGGTTCCGCTGTCTGGTGCCGGGGGTCATGCGGGCGGTGGTGGGGGGAATCTTCCTGTTCAGTCAGCCCCTGACGCCTCTGCTGCTGGGGGACTATGTCAAAAATGTGCTGCTGTCCGCTCTGAGTCCACTGGCCTTTACAAAGCTCTCGAACCGCCGAAGCCTTGCCACCATGGCGGCCATGGGCTTCTTTCTGGTGGGGCTGTGCGCCGTACCGCTGCCATGGGAACTGGACGCCGGCGTAATGGCGGCCTGCGCCCTGACGATTCTGTCCGCCCGGCGCACCGACACGGGAACCGCTGCCGCCGTAGGAGCCTGTGCGGGGCTTGCGGTGGATCTCAGCCGGATGACGCTGGGGAGCTGGACGCTGAGCCTCACCGCTGCGGCACTGGCGGGGACGGCGCTGCCCAGAAGAAGGCGGCTGCTCCGCACTCTGTGCAGCGGGGCGGTGCTGGGGATTATGCTATCGCTCCGAGGCGTGACCGATATGAAAGACCTGCTCAGTCCGGCAGTGGGGGTGCTTTTCTCCCTGCTGCTGCCCGGTACGCTGATTACCGGACGGGAGGAGAGCGCCATTGAGCAGTCCGCTGCGCTGGTGGAGCAAAGGCTGTCCAGTGGAGAGAAGGCACTCCGGCAGCTCTACAGTGCCACCCGGCTCGACCCGCAGGAAAACGCCCGGCAGGAGCAGGAGCGGGTATTTGACAAGGCGGCAGGCAAGGTGTGCCGCCAATGCACCCGGTATCACAGCTGCTGGGAGGTAAACAGTCAGGCCACCTACCAGACCTTAAGAGGCGTGCTGCCCACGCTTTTGGAACATGGACAGGCCGTAAGGGAGGATTTCCCCACGGAATTCTCCACGGAATGCCGCCATATGGAGGGACTGCTGGTGGCGGTGAATCAGGAGCTGGACGCCATTGCCTGCCGGAAAAGCCGCCGGAGCCGCCGGGAAGAGAGCCGGCTGATCGCCAGCCAGAATCTGCTTCGCATGTCGGAGCTGATGGAGGAAAATGCCCGGCAGCTGCGTTCGGTGCAGGTTACGCCCCACGAGGCCTTTACCGCCGCAGTGGGGGTCAGCGCCCATGGACGCCGGGGGGCGCGGATCAGCGGAGATCGGGGCGTGTGCTTTCATACGGACGATGGGCGGCTCTATGCCATCCTCTGCGACGGCATGGGAACCGGCGTGGAGGCGGCGAAGGAGGCGGAGTCTGCGGTGAGCATCCTTTCGGGGCTGATCGAGGCGGGCCTGCAGCCGGATCATGCCATGGAATTCCTCAACGACATGTATATTCTCCGGGACACGGGCTGCTTTTCCACCATGGACGTGCTGGAGCTGAGCCTGATTACCGGGCAGGGAACGCTGTATAAATGGGGCGCCGCCCCCAGCTACATAAAGTCCGGCAGCAGCGTCCGAAAGCTGGGGACAGCCGCACCGCCGCCCGGCCTTGGCGTGGGGAGTGGCGGAGGCGCGGAGGTGATACGGCTGTCCCTTTGGGGAGGAGATCTGTTGGTGCTGGTCAGCGACGGGGCGGTTTCCGAGGAAACGGAACGGCTGCTTGCCGACTTTGACGGGGAGAATGTCAAGGAGCTGGCAGCCAAGCTTACCGGCCTTGCCAAGGCCGCCGGCGGGGAGGATGATATGACGGCGGCGGTGCTGCGGCTGGACGCCCTGACCCCGTAGCCTTTTGCACAGGGATATTGTACCCGATCAAAGAAGAAAAGTCTGTCGAAGACGGGCGGGAAATTTCAGAAAATATTTGATGCAATGAAAAAGAGG
>CAJKSU010000122.1 GCA_905202605.1 uncultured Eubacteriales bacterium | reverse complement strand
GCGTGATTCTGGCGTGCGGCGCATGGATTCGGAATCCGGAGGTGGTGCAGCGCTACTTCCCGGAGCTGGCGGCGGCGCAGCCCTATATGGGGGAAAGCCCCCATATGAGCCGGAACTATACCGGAGACGGACTGAAGCTGGCACAGAATGCCGGTGCAAAGATGGATGAGACAAATCGCACCATACGCATGATGGGACCTATGACCATGTGCCGAAGCCGGGTCATGGGAGAGATGGCGAATTCCGCATACTCTATCTATATCAATCGCAATGGTCAACGCTATGTTTGTGAAGCCTCCCAGCTTCGGATGGGAGTCTTTGATTCCGGCTCCGTTCAGGTGGATCAGCCGGAAGGGCTTGTCTATGTGGTGTTCGATGAAAACAATCTGCGCCATGCGATTGCGGCAGGAGAGCACCAGCCGCAGCCGCAAATCGCAATGCCGTTTGGTCCAAGCCGATTCCCGGCAACCATGGAGGAAGCAAAGCAGGATATGATCCCGGCGTTGGAAAAGCAGGATGGCGTTCTGTTTGCGGCTGACACCTTGGATGCGCTGGCGGAGAAGATCGGTGTTCCGACAGATCATCTAAAGGAGACGGTAGCGACCTATAACCATGCCGCGGAGACCGGAATGGACTGGGATTGCTTCAAGCCGGCAGACTGGCTGACGCCGATTCATGAGGCACCGTATTATGCCGTGAAGGCAACGCTGGGAACAGACGGCGCCTTCGGCGGCGTGGAGATCAATGAGAATATGCAGGCAAAGTCCGCATCCGGCGGTGTGGTAGAGGGACTGTATGTGGTAGGAGATCTTGCGTCCGGGCGCTTCCTCAATATGTGCGGTATCAAAAAGCAGATACTGAACGATATGTCCTTTGCGTTATCCAGCGGATTTATCGCCGGTACACACGCAGCGAGAAAAAACTGATTTTCGGTTAAAAAACACAGAAAATGGATTTGTGACGTATATGCGTGGAGCAATAGCCGATTCCTGAAAACGAACGGAGGGGCTTAATTGCCACGTAAGGATGACGCGCTTCCACCGCAGCAAAATTGCCGCTGATTTCTCACGAAATCAGCGGCTTTTCTCTGTCTGGATATCGTGGAGGCTCGCAGAGCCGGCTGGCAAGCTGCATTGGACCGCTATAACAGCAAGCTGGCGTAAATGAGGATTCCAGGGCAGTGAATTCCGGTTTGAAATGGGTCATGCCTACATTCCCGGCAACGGAATGAAACCGCTACCGGATGCCACCGCCTATCCGCAGAACCCCGCCACTGCTGGGCTGCCGCTGGGGCGTGAGCGGAAGCGGCGCTATGACCTTCCGGTACATCTCTACAGTATTGCATATGGCTGGAGCCAGTATCCAGCTGTTCCGGTCCCCTATGAGCGCTTTGAGGAAACCTTCAGCTATGGTCCGGAGCCGTTTATGCGCAGCCGAAAGGAGGAAGTCCTGTGAGTAATGAGCTTCGCCGCGCAGCGGCTATGTTTGAATGCGAGAATGCCATGGCACGGCATTGCTACCACCACGCCAGAGGTACACACCGGGATGAGCTGGAGGAAATCTGGCACAGCGATCCTGCAAGGCATCACTGGAAGATGATGAAAAGTGTCCTATGTGGAGGAGCAGGAAAATGCCGCAAAAGCAGGCTATCACCGCCGTATGCGGACGCATCCGAATGCAGCACTGCACTGCCATGATTATCGCTATTTGGAGGAAATCTCCGTCCACGTACTTTCTACCCCCATTCTAAAGGCATCCACTGACGGCACCGCCGTCCGGGCATTTTGGTTTACCCCCGGCTATGTTGCGCCGACGCTTCCCAATGATGCATACCGCTTCATTGACTGCCCCATGTGGATGTGGGAGCGATATACGGTAGACTTTGATCTGGACAGCGACGGGCAGTATAAAATCTGCAACTTCAACAATCTGATGGACTGCCGGTTTCCCATTGACCATACCGGCTGGACGGATTATGCCATCCGGCATCAAGCGCTGGAGCAGAAGCTCCATCCCCAGCAGGGTCCTGGCGGTCCACCGCCTGAAGATCCGGGCACAAACTTTATGAATGTGCCTGTGCTCCCAGTACAGGACTTTACCAGCTTTAGCGATTTGAAATGAAGGGGGCAAGCAGTATGTACAGTATAGAAGAAAAATCCGCGCGGTATATTGCGGTCAAGGAGATCAACAGTCTCCTTTGTGAGCACTGCCTGTATTTTGGGCGACGGCAATTGGATCTGGAACTGGAACGGCTTTGGTGTAAGGAAGCTCCAGCTCCCAGCTTCTCGCAGAACAATGGAAGCTTTGTGGGATACGATGCACTTTGGCAGCTTTACGCCGGCGCGGAACAGCGCAGGAAAGCCCGTTACGACAAGCTGCTCGATTCTCTGGAGCCTGAGTTTTCCAGTCAGGAGGATGAGCTGCGGTACGGAACCAATACCCTCAGTCTACAGACACTCTCCACCCCATGTATCGAGCTGGCAGAAGATTTTCAAAGTGCGAAGGGACTGTGGACCGTTTCTGCACAGATAACGGCAGTGGACGGCGGTGGTCTCGTTGGGCTTTGGGCTTACGGAAAGCTGGGCGCAGATTTGGTTCGGGAAAACGGAGCATGGAAGCTCTGGCACCTTTTTGTGTGCACGGATTTCGTCTCCCCTGCTGGAGCAGCCTTTGATCCGGAGAAAGGAATGTCCATCTACCCTGCCGGGCTTGGCATCGACGAGGCTCCTACGCATCCCGGTCTGCTCTATCCGAGCTATTCCCACCACCGGGCTCTAGTGAATGTCACCCGTGTTCCGGAGCCCTATGGCACCTTCGCGGACACGTTCTCTTACGGCCCTCTCTCCTAAGCACAGGGAATATGGCCTGATATAGCATGCATTTCTGCAGACTGGAACAAACAGCAGGAACAAAACTTATGAACGGGAGGCTACCAACAGATTGAGTAGCCTCCCGCCCGCTTTTTGCGCTATAGCATTATGCCTCCGTTCCCTGACTTTCGCATAATTACTTGTTCGTTTCTCAAACTTTAACTGCGGTCGCAAAAGCTGTCTGTGTAGCCTTCATCACATCTTCCGGCCCAGTGCAATCTCCCGCTATATAATATTCGCGTGCAGAACCATAGTAACTCAGCGCGCCATCCTTTTGCGCATATAAAATCGACGTTTCATGAAAGACAGGACAATCAATTTGCTGCTTTTGCAAAATATCGAGAAAATACGCCGTCATATTTTCAATTGAAACGTGTATCCTGTCATAAAATTAACGATTGCCGGCGAAAAGCATGCAGAGAAACAATGAGAATGTCAAATCATTTCAGAAGAAAAATCAAAAACGGCGCAAATAATCGGGCGACTGCGGTGATAGCTTGGAAATTGCGCCGGACTGCGCGGAATCTTACAATAAAGCTACCGCAGCTGACTGGGGGAGAGCCCCTCATATTTCCGGAAGGCGCGATTCATGGTGGCAAGGCTGCCATAGCCCACCTGCTGAGCAATGTCGGAAAGGGAATTTGACGAGGATTGCAGCAGCTGCCGGGCATGGCGAATGCGAACGGCATGAATCTGATCGGTGATGTTTTTTCCGGCGTACTGCTTATACCGTCCGGACAGCGTGGGCTGCGGCAGAGCAAAATGCAGGGCAATCTGGGAAACGCTGAGGTTGGGGTCCACGCTCATTTCCGTGATGTATTCATCCACCAGGGAAACCCATCGAATGCCCGGCTGTGCCTCCAGGGCTTCCATGTGACGAATCAGATTTGTCCAAAAGGCGGCAATCTGCGCCTGTAATTCCTGCTGGGTCGGCGCCATGAGCAGCTCGGTTAAAATATTCTGCTGCTGGAGGAAGCTCCGGAGCACATGATTCTCCCGAGGAATGGTGAGAATCAGATGGTCAAACAGCGTCAGCAGCCGCATGCGCATCATGGGAAAGAAGCAGGGAACCGCATGGATGCAATAGTCCACTGCCATGGAAAGCTGCGCCTGTGCGTCTTCCCGATTGCCGGTGCAGAGCAGCCGGGAAACCTTTTCCGCGCTGTCACTTAAAAAGAGGTTTTCGTCCATTTGGGACTGTGTGGCGCCCTCGGTATCAAATAAAACCTGAACCCCCCGGGTGGTTCCCATGAACTCCTGATACTGGAGGAAATCGCAGACCTCGCTGTAGGCGGTGCGAATGCCGCCGGTGCCGAATTCCATGTTGCTGATGACCCAAAGCAAATTGGTCTGCTCCTGCTGAGAAAATTCGGCACAGAGCTGATCGGCAATGGCGTGAAGCCGGGTCAGCGTATCGGCAGCCTCTGCAGTCCGCTTTTCCAGCCGGGGGAATGCCAAGAGACATGCCACCCGTCCGTGCAGCACATCGGTATAGTGGATGGCAAACCGCCGAAGCTGGGTGTGCAGCTGCCGGACCAGCCGCTGGCAAAGGTCCAGATATTCCGGTGCGGATGCACCCATTGAGGGCTCCAGCAGCATCACCACAAAGCCTCCCTCGCCCAGATACATGCCGTCAATTTCCATGCTGACGAAATAGCTCTCCGGCAGCTTGTCAGAGCGCTCAAATAAAATATCCAAATAGCGAGGAACGCCGGCATCCGGCAGGGGATGTTCAGGGGGCATGGGATCACTTCCTTTGGTTGATTATCCCCATTATACCCATGCTCTTGCGAATTCGCAAGATGCGAAATCGAAGTATTGAAAGACTTACGGGCAGAAATATGACCTGTAACAATAAAATGAGAAGGAGTATTACTATGAAACGACTATGTGCAGCAGTATTGACCCTATGCCTGCTGACCGCCTGCGGCACCCCTGCCGCATCAGAAGCAGCGGCACCGGCAGCGGAATCCAGCGTTTCTTCGGCGGCGGTGGAAGCCCCCACCACTGCGACGGAGGAAACGCCTGCGCCGATGGAAAGCGCAGAAGAAATTTCCGTTCAGGAAACAGCGCCGAAGCTAGAGGAGTTGGACCGTTCCGTGGAGCTGCCCATTGTGGAGAGCCCGCAGACGCTGACTGTGTGGACCCGTACCAACTTTGCGGGAGACGCCCCCTTGAGCAGCTACAGCGAGTGTAAAAGCATTCAGACCGCAGAGGAGCTGACGGGTATTCACGTGGACTTTACCGAGGTTTCCGATATGACCGAGGGCGAAAGCTTTAACCTGATGATTGCCGCCGGGGATTACTGCGATGTCATTTATAACTTCCTGGGCAACTATGGCAGCGCCGCAAAGGCAATTTCCGAGGGCATTATTGTGGACCTGCGGGATTATTTGGACGATGCTTCCATCTATCGGGACTTCCTGGAGCAGAACCCCGGCATTGCCCAGAAAATCACCACCGACGACGGCGAGCTGGGCGCGTTCTATAAGATTGCCGAGTATGAGGGCAGAGTATATGAGGGCTGGGTGATCCGAAAGGACTGGCTGGAGAAGGCAGAGATGGATGCGCCGGTGACGGTTGACCAGTGGCACGATGTCCTGGCGGCATTCCGGGACCAGTTCCAGCCGCAGATGCCTCTGGCGCTGGGCTCCTCCGGCACCTATAACAGCCTGACCTCTGCCTGGACGGCTGCATTTATCTCTCCCATGGGTGGCTATAACGACACATTCTGCGCAAATCCCGATGGCAGCGTGACCTTTGGTCCCGCCAGCCCGGAATTCAAGGACTATCTGGAAACCATGCACCAGTGGTATCAGGAGGGGATTATCTCCGGCGATTTTGTATCCTTTGAGATGAACGGTCCCTTCTCCACCTTTACCAGCGTGGTCACCACCGGCAACAGCGGCATTTTCCCTGCCCAGGCGGATTACATTGATAACTATATTGAAACCGGACGAACCACGGACACGGACTATGATCTCCAGGGCATCGTAAATATCCACCGCAATGCCGATGAAGCCATTCCCGCCCATACGGTTTCCAGCGAGCTGCAATCAATTTTCTCCGTGACGGCTGGTCCCAATGCCCAGCTGGCGGCAAAGTGGTGCAACTTCTGGTACAGCGATGTGGGCGCCCGGCTGTGCACCTATGGCATTGAGGGAGAGAGCTATGAGGTGGACGAAAACGGCGTGCCCCAGTATACCGACCTGATTCTCCACAATCCCGACGGCTATTCCACCGACGGCATGAAGATGCTCTATTGTGTCAACTACTGCACGCTCTTTGACCCTGACGCGGAAAAGGGCACCCTCAGCGATACCGTAGAGAGCGTTGTGAAGGTCTGGACCGCCGATCAGAAGATCAACGAGGCAGCCCAGGACGTGTACTCCATCGTGAATCTCGACTATCTCACCATGACCACGGAGGAAAGCGAAACCTTTGCCACTCTGGATTCCGACATCAACACCTATGTGTCGGAGTATACGCTGAAATTCATCACCGGCGACGTACCTCTGAGCGAGTATGACGCCTACTGTGAGACCATTGCCTCCATGGGCGTGGACGAGGTGGTTGGCATCGTTCAGGACGCATATACCCGCTATACCAGTAGAAGCGGAATCTAAGGAGAGAAGCACCATGAAAAAAGCACTGATTCTATACGCCTCCATGTCCGGCAACACCGAAAAAATTGCCCATGCCTTTGAAGAGGTGTTTACCCTCTACGGGTTCCAGGTGGACCTTTATAAGGCGGAAGGGAAAAAGCTGTCGGAAAAGCAGGTATATTTTGAGGACTATGATTTTATCTGCATCGGCTCCGGGCTCATTGGCGGACAGCCCATGCCCCAGCTCAGCAAGCTGCTGGCGCTCCATGGACCGGATGCGGGAATCTTCTATCGGGAGGGCGCCGGATGGGAGCACGCCAACCGTGGTGAGGACCGAAAGGGACTGGCATTCTTGACCTACGGCGGCTCCTTCTTCGGACCGGATGAGACGGAGGCTGCCATGGGACAGGTGCGGCTGTGGCTCAATGAGCACGGTGTCCACTGCGTCGGTGAGTTTACCTGCCCGGGTCGAGAAATCAATATGTTCAAAATGGGCAAGGTGGGCGAATATCTGGGCGTCAGCGCCCTGAAAGCCACCGAGGTGTTTGACCGGTTTATGGCACAGCCGGATGCCCCGGAATTCCGGGACCCGCAGCTATTGGAGCTGCTGAAGGATGCCGCAAAGATCAATGAGCACGGCGAGCCCAGACCGGACCCCAAGGTTTATACTCTGTCCGACGGCAGAGGGCTTGCGGGCAGCTGGAACTATCACCATCATCTCATGGCAAGACCTGACAGCCGGGATATTCTGAAGGCAAAGCTGCTGCTCCAGGACATTCTGGAGGACTATTATCTCACCGGCGACGGGGTGCCCAACCCCTCCCGGTCCTGCTATAAATCCATCAGCTAAACAAGGGCAACACCGCACAAATGTGTCTGCGGGCTACAGCCGATTTTTCCGCCGGAAATTCGTTGTTTTTTCTTGACATACACAAAGTATGCCTGCGAAAAACTGCCTTTTTCCGACGCAAAATCTCAGGCTGAATCCTCGCCGTCAATTTGTGCGGTATTGCCCAAGGTTTGTTACCGGCGATGTGTCCCATCGCCGGTAGCCGGTAACAGGTTTCTAATGACAAGGAGATACGACAAATGAATTTAGACAGAAGCATGCCATGGGGTGGTATGCCGCAGTGCGGGACAGCTGGAACGATTCCGGACGTGCCCAAGCCGCCTGCACCGAAGGTGAAGCCGGGGATGCCGCCACAATCGCCCTTTGGCAGCAATCGAAATGTGTCCAGCCCCCCAAAGCGGGACCCGCGGACAGATCCCGGCGCCCGTCCTGGGGGTGATATTCCGCCGGAAGTTCTTGCCGGACCGGGATTTCCCGGCGGTGGACCGCCCAAAACCCCGCCCTTTGATCAGGTGGAATCCATCGACATTATTGATGGGAAATATCCCAGTGAAACGCCCTATGCCGTATGGGACGGGACCATCCGTGACGATGCACAGGTACATTATCGGACGGACACCCCCTGCTTGAACGGTATATATATCGGCGGCGACTCTATATATCAGATCAGCCGGTGCAGCTTTAGGGCAACACCGCACAAATGCATCTTCGGATTTTGACGGTTCTTTTCCGCCAGAAATGCGTTTGTAAAACCTTGAAATACACAGAGTATTCCTGCGGTTTTACACCTTTTTCTGACGGAAAAATCTCTCGTCAAACTCTCTTGCCGATTTGTGCGGTATTGCCTTAGCTTTTCTCGCTCTGATAGTGTAAGATGTTTGTAATGGCTCATAGTTCCCTCCGGTATGCTTTGTTCTGACAAACACCAGTATACCAGAGCTATGGGTCATTTTTTATATGTTGCACTTAGATTGTACATTCACGGACGCAAAAAAGCCCCGGCTCGCTGACCGATCAAGATCAACAAACCGGGGCTTCAAACTTTGTGAATATTAACTTTTCGGAATTATGCCATATTTTTCTTTCTACATGGCATTCCATGGAATATCTGATCCAGAATGCAGA
>CAJKSU010000121.1 GCA_905202605.1 uncultured Eubacteriales bacterium | reverse complement strand
CGGAACGGTATCCAGCGCATGACGTACCCTTCTAGAGATGTCATTAAAGCCGATCTTGTCCTTCAGGAACAGCCCCACCGCAGCCTCGTTGGCACCGTTTAGAATGGCACAGGCCGTTCCGCCGATGGTGACCGCCTCCTTGGCGTATTTCAGGCAGGGGAAGTTCTCCTGATCCGGAGGCAGGAACTCCAGCGGCCCGCAGGACAGCAGATCCAGCGGCTCCGCGGGGCTGGGCAGACGGTTGGGATAGGTCAGTGCCAGCTGAATGGGGATCCGCATATCCGGTACCCCCAGCTGCGCCATGATCGCGCCGTCGCAGAACTCCACCAGAGAGTGGACAATGCTGCCCCGATGGATCACCACATCCACCTGAGACAGGGGCAGGTGATACAGCCGCATGGCCTCGATGACCTCCAGCCCCTTGTTCATCATGGTGGCGGAATCAATGGTGATCTTCTGCCCCATGGTCCAGGTGGGATGCTTGAAGGCGTCCTCCTTTTTGATGGACTCCAGCTCCGCAAAGGTCTTCCCATAGAAGGGGCCTCCGGATGCGGTCAGAATCAGCCGCTTGATCTCACTCCGATCCCGGCAGCCCATCAGGCACTGGAAAATGGCACTGTGCTCGGAGTCCACCGGCACGATTTCCGCGCCGTATCGCTCCGCCGCCGCCATTACCAGCTCCCCGGCGCATACCAGCGTCTCTTTATTGGCAAGGCCAATGCGCTTTTTCGCCTGAATCGCCGCCAGTGTGGGACGCAGCCCGACCATGCCCATTACCGCAGTAATGACCGTCTCCGCTTCCTTCATGGAGGCCGCTTCCATCAGCCCCTCCATGCCGCTGTGAACGGTGATGCCTGTTCCGGCAAGGCGCTTTTTCAGCTCCTCTGCCGCCTCCGGATCCATCATCACGCACAGCTTGGGACGGAATTTCCGCGCCTGCTCCTCCATCCGGTCCACATTGCCGTTTGCGGTCAAGGCGCAGACCGTAACGCCCAGATGCTCCGCCACAGACAGGGTCTGCCGTCCAATGGAGCCGGTGCTCCCCAAAATAGATATAGTACCAATTTTCATACTTATGCCTTTCTTTTGCAGCCATGATTCTTGATGGCACAAACAGGCCGGAGCGCTGCCCCAGCCTGTTATTCCCTGTTACTTCCCCAGCAGCGGCAGCAGCAGGATCAGCAGCTCCACCACTGGAGCCGCAAAAATCACGCTGTCAAACCGATCCAGAACGCCGCCGTGGGCGCGGAAAATCGTGCCGTAGTCCTTGATGCCCGTCTCCCGCTTTACCATGGAGAAGGACAGGTCGCCAATGATGGAGACAATAGACCCCAGTAGTCCATAGACCACCGCATAGCCATAGTGGAACGTCAGGTGCAGCCCAAGCTGCATCACCAGACCGTAAATCACCATGGAAAGCACCCCGGCAGCCAGCCCGCCAATGGCGCCCTCAACGGTTTTATGCGGGCTGAGTACCGGCGCCATCTTGTGTTTGCCCAGAAACTTTCCGGCAAAATATGCGCCCGCATCGGCGATAAACGGGATCATAATAGGAACCAGCACATAATGCCGCCCATACTCCCCCACCAGAATCCGTACAATGGAGCTCAGGCACATGGGAATCGCCAGCGTTGCGAACAGGCAGCCCGCAACTCCCTCAAATTTCACCTCGGGATAGGCCAGCAGCGCCTGCGCAAACAGCACAAGCCCCAGCACCACAACGCCGCAGGCTCCGATCAGGATCGGGCTTCCAAAATAGCTCCAGATGGGCAGCAGAAACGCCGCCGCCATGGTCACAAGCACCATGCCGTCCTGAGTATTGATGCCGGTGGTCTTTGTAAACTCTCTTGCGCCAATGGCGGACAGGAGAGAAACTGCCACCGCCGCCACAATGGGAGGACACGCAAACAGGATGACCAGCAGCAGCGGAATCCCCACCGCCGCCACAAGGAGTCTTGATTTCATTACTTGATCCCTCCATACCGGCGGTTCCGGGTGCGATAGGCTTCGATCGCCCGATCCAGCTCCCGCTCGTCAAAATCCGGCCACATGACGTCGGTGAAATAAAACTCAGAATATGCCGCCTGCCACAGCAGGAAGTTGGAAATTCGCATTTCACCGCCGGGACGGATGATAAGATCCGGATCCGGCACATCCGCGGAATACATCAGCCGGGACAGGTCCTCCGGACGAATGCTTTCGGGATTCCTGCCGGTTTCGGCGCATTCCTTTGCCCAAAGTCCGGCTGCGCGGGTGATTTCGTCCCGGCTGCCGTAGTTGATGCACATATTCACCTGAGAATCATGGAACTCCGTGGATTCCCGGCTGGCCTCCTCCGCCAGCTGGCGAAGCTCCGGACTCAGCACAGTCAAATCGCCAAAGAAGCAAATGCGGACATGGTTCTTCTGCATGTCCCGGATGGACTCCAGCAGATAGTCCTTCATCAGGGACATGATCTTCCCCACTTCCTCCTGAGGGCGCTTCCAGTTTTCTGTGGAAAATGCGTAGACCGTGAGATACTTTACGCCGATCTCCCGGCAGTACAGCGCGATTTTCCGAAATGTTTCCGCCCCTGCCGCATGACCGGCAGTGCGGGGCAAATGCCGCCGGGTGGCCCATCTTCCATTGCCGTCCATAATAATGGCAACATGCTGCGGCATGGGCAGTAGCTCCGGCGTTTGATCCTTTTTGAAAAGTGCCATGGTGATCCTTTCTCGGACAATAGGGAAAGGGTTGCCCCTTCCCCTATTCTTCCTTTTTAATTAAAGCTCCATGAGCTCCTTTTCCTTCTTGGCAGCCATTTCGTCTACCTTCTTGACGTAATCGTCAGTAACCTTCTGCAGATCCTTCTCGGCGACCTTCTGCTCATCCTCGGTGATCTCGCTCTTCTTCTTCATGGCCTTAATGGTGTCCATGGCGTCCCGGCGGATGTTGCGGATGGCGACCTTGCTCTCCTCGCCGTACTTCTTGACCTGCTTGGACAGCTCTTTTCTGCGCTCCTCCGTAAGCTGGGGGAATACCAGACGGATGATTCGGCCGTCGTTCTGGGGATTGATGCCCAAGTCGCTGACCTGAATGGCCTTTTCAATGAGCTTCAGAAGGCTCTTATCCCAAGGCTCAATAACCAGCGTGCGGGGATCGGGCGAGGTGATGGAGCCGACCTGATTGATGGGCGTCTCCTGACCATAATACTCTACGGAAATCCGATCCAGCAGAGACGCACTGGCTCGGCCGGCACGAACTGCTGCAAAATCTCCAGCCAAAACCTCAAGAGTCTTATCCATCTTCTGGCTGTAGGGCTTCATATCAACTTTCATCGATGCTTCCTCCTTCTATGAATTAGCCGTGAACATAGGTGCCGATGTTCTCACCCATGGCGGCCTTGAGAATGTTTTCAGGCTCTTTGAGCGCAAATACGAATACGGGGATGTTGTTGTCCATGCACAGGCTGGTGGCAGTGGAATCCATCACCTGAAGCTGGCGTGCCAGCACCTCGGTATAACAGACCTCCTCATACTTCTTGGCATCCGGATTCACAGCAGGATCACTGTCGTAAACGCCGTCAATGTTCTTTGCCAGCAGGATCACGTCAGCATCAATCTCAGCTGCCCGCAGCGCCGCACCGGTGTCGGTGGAGAAATAGGGATTGCCGGTACCGCAGCCAAAAATAACCACGCGTCCCTTCTCCAAATGCCGGCAGGCTCTCTGACGGCTGTATGGCCCGGCAATGGCACGCAACGCAATAGCGGTCTGCACCCGAACCTCAACGTCACGCTGCTCCAGACAATCTGCCACTGCCAGTGCGTTGATGGTAGTAGCGAGCATTCCCATGTGGTCAGCACGGACGCGCTGCATCCGGTCACCGCCGTCCTTCATACCGCGCCAGAAGTTTCCGCCACCGACAACAATGGCAACCTCAACGCCCTTTTCCACGCACTGCTTCACTACATCGCATACCTTACCGATGACGTCAAAATCCAGACCACGCCGGGCATCTCCGGCCAGTGCTTCGCCGCTGATCTTGAGCAGCACACGTTTATACTGCGGTTCGCTCATATTCATTCTCCTTTATGTTTCTGTGGGCAAGGTACGCCCATCGATCCAATATCCGTCCCCTATTCTACCCTAATTTCCATCAGAATGAAAGAGGAAATTTGTAAATTTACTTTGTCCGGCGAAAAAAACAACGTCTGGAGCGGAAGAATCGACATTATTCCCCCGGAACCAGACGAAAAGCAATTGCAAATGGCACGAAAAACGGGTATAATACTCCAATATGAGACTTTTGGCTTGTTGCCAATCTCACAGAAATCTTAACACGGAAAGGAAGATAGACATGGCGGAAGAAATTCTGGAAGAATCCTCAAATTTCATTCTGAACTACATTAAGGAAGACATTTCCACAGGAGGGCAGTTTGAGGGCCAGACCGTCCACACCCGTTTTCCTCCGGAACCCAACGGTTATCTGCACATCGGTCACTGTAAGGCGCTGTGCATTGATTTCGGCAGTGCGCTGAAATTCGGCGGCATCTGCAATCTCCGCATGGACGATACCAATCCTGCCAAGGAGGATACGGAATACGTGGATGCCATCAAGGAGGACATCCACTGGCTGGGCTTTGACTGGGATGACCGGTTCTTTTACGGCTCTGATTATTTTGAGCAGACCTATCAGTTTGCTGAGGATTTGATTCGTCAGGGACTTGCCTATGTCTGTGGGCTGACCCCTGAGCAGTTTAAGGAATATCGCGGCGATCTGCATCATCCCGCCGTTTCCCCCTACCGGGACCGCCCGATGGAGGAGAATCTTGACCTGTTCCGGCGAATGCGTGCCGGTGAGTTCCCGGAGGGCAAGTACACTCTGCGTGCCAAAATCGATCTGGCCTCCGGCAACTTCAATATGCGGGATCCCGTGCTCTACCGGATTCGGTATGTAGAGCATCACCGTCAGGGCAATAAATGGTGCATCTATCCCATGTACGACTTCGCCCACCCCATTCAGGACGCGCTGGAGGGCATCACCCACTCCCTGTGCTCTCTGGAATATGAGGATCACCGCCCCCTGTATAACTGGGTGGTGGAGCATGTGAATGTCCCCAACCATCCCCGGCAGATCGAGTTTGCCCGCCTGAACATCAACTATACCGTGATGTCCAAGCGGAAGCTTCGCCAGCTGGTGGAGGAGCATCGCGTCTCCGGCTGGGACGATCCCCGGATGCCCACCCTCTGCGGCCTGCGCCGCCGGGGCTATACCCCCAAGTCCATTCGGAACTTTACGGATCGCATCGGCGTTTCCAAGGTTCCTTCTGTAGTAGAGTACGGCTTTCTGGAGCACTGCCTCCGGGAGGATCTCAATGAAACCGCACAGCGTGTGATGGCGGTGACTCACCCCGTTCCCCTGACCATCACCAACTATCCCGAAGGCAAAACCGAGACTTTTGAGATTGAGAACAATCCCGGTCATCCCGAAGACGGTGCCCGGATGGTTTCCTTCTCGGGCAGGCTCTATGTGGAGGTGGAGGATTTTCTGGAAACTCCCGTTCCCAAGTATAAGCGCCTGTACCCCGATGGGCCGGAGTGCCGCTTGAAGGGCGCATATCTGGTTCGCTGCACCGGCTGCAAGAAGGATGAAAACGGCAATATCAGCGAGATTCTCTGCACCTATGATCCCGACAGCCGCGGCGGTGACCCCGCAGACGGACGGAAGGTCAAGGGCGCCACCATCCACTGGGTGGACGCGGGAACCGCAGTGGACGCCGAGGTTCGGCTCTATGACAATCTATTCTCCGATCCCGATCCCGATGCTCCGGGCAAGAATTTTCTGGACTGTCTGAATCCCAACTCTCTGACGGTGGTGGAGGGTGCCAAGGTGGAAACTGCACTAGCCTCCGCCCAGCCCGGCGATCATTTTCAGTTCATGCGTCTGGGTTACTTCTGTGCCGATAAGGATTCCACGCCGGAACATCTGGTGTTTAACCGCTCTGTCAGTCTGAAGGATGGCTTTAAGGCAAAAAAGTAAACTGCATCCATTGTGCGAATGCCTCCGGTCAATATTGACCGGGGGCGTTTTTATGTCATATCACGCAAAATCCCCTCCGGCAAAGCTGCCGGAGGGGACTGATTTTATGCCGCTGGACTGGACTCCGCCGGTGTTTCGGTGGGTTCTGATCTTTCTGACGTTTCTTCCATAGCCTCCTGAGCGGCCTGCGCTTCTTCCTCCTCCTGATCCTGAAGCTCCTTGATCTCCTGTGCCGAAATGGGTCCGTTTTCAATGGCCTTCTGTACCAGACGGCGATTACTCTCGCCGGGTCCGGCGTCATAGTCCTCCCCCGCATAGTCATGGAGCGTGGAAATCACATCCAGAAGAGTGTTATACAGCATTGCCTGCGTAGAATTCATTTCCTCCATGCCCTGCAGCTCCGCAAGGCTCTGGTACACATCGAGAATCTCAAAATTACGTTTTCCATCGGTTTCTGTAATGTTCTGATAGATGGGAACATAGCTTGGCTCAATGGAAATATAGCCATTGTCGTTCTTCGTAAAGGTCAGGTTCAGAATCACAGAGCTAAGCGCCCGCTCATCTGTGGGATCCGTATAGAAATCTCCCAGACTGTAAGCGACAAAGCAGTTTTTCGTGCTGCCGTCGGTCTGAGTCACCTTTTGGAAGCCCATCTCCCCCACCAAATGGGAGTGGGTTCCGATGATCACATCCACGCCATTCTTCATAAGAAGGTCCGCAGCATCCTGCTGCGGCTCACTGATGGAGCGTCCATATTCGCTGCCCCAGTGCACCAGCGCCACGATCACCTCGGCACCGGCGTCCTTTGCCGCCTGCACATCCTGACGAATCTGAGTGCTCCGCAGTTCCGTCCAATAATCGGAATAATCGCTGTAAAGGGTGTTAAGCGCATATTCGCATCCCTCCGGCATCATCACCGAGTCCGTCCCCTTGGTATAAGACAGAAAAGCAAATTTGATTTTGTGGATGGTGCGGATATAAGCGCCGCCATTTTTATCCCGTTCTGCCTGACTGCGGTAGGTACCAACGGTTTTAAGCTTTGCTTCCTCCAGATAGTTCTTGGTAGAGGTCAAACCGTCAATGCCGTTGTTCAGCATATAGGTGTTCGCCGTGGACATCAGCCGAAAACCCATTGCGCGCAAACTTCCGGCCAGCTGTACCGGAGAATTGTAGTACGGCTCACCGCCGTAGGCAAGCCCGTCCACCATGGTGGTTTCAAAATCACCTACCGCATAGTCCACGCCGGAGATATAGGACTCCACATTGACAAAGGGCAAAGAGAAGTCATAGGTGCCGTCGCTCCGGGTCACCGCCTCCACCTGATCGTCCGAGGTGGAAATATCTCCAACAAATGCAATGGTGGCGGTGGCGGGGCCGGTATAGTTTTTCTCCTCCTCGTCATCATCCAGACCGGCGTCCACCTCGTCCAGCCCCGCATCCGTAGGCGCGTCAGAGGAACCGTTGAGCAGCCGGATCATGAAAAACGCCACAGCCACTACCAGTAAAAATGCCAGTGCAAACAATAGCCTGCGATGGCGTCGGCGCCTTTTCAGCAGTTCCTGTTTTCGGCGCAGCCGTGCCTTTTTCTGTGCCGGAGTCAAATACCCCCGCTGGGTGGCTTGACCGTTTGATTGAGCAGGCTGTGTATAGTCGTAATTATAGAAACCATTGCTGTGGGCAGCATTGGGAGATTGGTTCATCTGATTCTGCGGTGTGGCCTGCGGATGGTTTCCGCCGCCGGATCGCCGGTTTCCGGGCCGATGGCTGCCGGATGTCTGAGCCATTGGTCAGCGCTCCTTTCGTGGCATAGTTAAGGTTTATTTTACACTATTTTTGTCTCTGAAACAATGAAAAATTTATGAACATTCCAGTTTTTCATTGGAGAATCCCGAAAACTGTGCTATACTTTGTGCCATACAGTATGAAACTGGGGAAATCCGCCCCATGGAGAAAGGAGGCCACCATGCCGCAAACCGCAAAAAAGAAGCCGAGGAAGAAATCCCGTAAAAAGTCCGGTGCATCCACAAGCGGCATCCTGATTTTGGTGCTGGTCACTCTGCTGGCAATTACCGTTTTCATTCTATTTCGCTTTTTGCGCCATTTTTCCTCGGCAAATACGCCGGAACCGGCGGTTTCCGTCTCGGTTTCCGCACTTCCCACCCTGCCCCCCAGCGGGCTGACGGCGGAATGCTTTGGGGAAGCCGATGGATACCGTACTTATGTCTCCGACACCGTCACTGCAAAGCTCGGCGTGGATATCTCCAGCCATCAGGGCGATATCGACTGGGACGCCCTCTCTCAAAGCCCCGTGGATTTTGTGATTCTCCGGGCGGGCTACCGAGGCTATGGCAACGGCTCGGTAAATCTCGACACATCTTTTGCAGCCAATCTGGCGGCGGCACGGAATGCCGGTCTCGGCGTGGGCGTCTACTTCTTCCCTCAGGCGCTGTCCCCGGAGGAAGCTGAAG
>CAJKSU010000120.1 GCA_905202605.1 uncultured Eubacteriales bacterium | reverse complement strand
TTGAAGGGTGAGCTGACCGCCCTGAAGGACGCCATTCTCTCCGGCGCTGATCTCCGCACTGACCCCGTGTTGGAAAAGCATGCCGACTGGGCCGATGCCCTCAAGGTCCGTTATACCTTTACCCCGGAGAATGCCATGGACATTCTGCTTCAGGAGACTGGCCGGGTGTTTGCCGAGGTTCTGGAGGATGCAGGCGTCTACAAGCGCACCCCCGACGGACAGGCGGCGTTCCTTCGGTTTATTGATGCGGTCAACTGCGCAGACTGAATGTATTTCGTAAAAGGACAAAGCAGCGATACCCCAACGGGCATCGCTGCTTTTGCTGTGCTGGATTATTTCCAGACGCTCTTTTTCAGTTCATTATACAGTGCCAGTCCCTTTTCCTGTCCCAGCTGCTTCCGCAAGGTATTGCAGAGCACCTGACGCTTATTGGCAAGGATCAGCTCCTTGAGGGTATTCTCCTGAAGCTGGGGATAGGGTGCGATCAGACGGGGCAGCTGCTCAAGATTATGCCCCTCCGGCTTGGCTGCCGTTTTCTCCCGCCGGGGCTTTTCCCCATTGGGGCGCTTCTGAGCGTTCTTCTGACGGGCAGGCTGCTTTTTCTCGGTCTTCGGCTTGGCCTCCTGCTTCGGCTCCGGCTTTTCCTCTGCCTTCTGCTCCGCCTGCAAGGCAGGCTTCGGCTCGGTCTTGGGTTCGGTCTTGGGTTCGGTCTTAATCTCCGCCTTGACCTCCGCTTTCTCTGCATGTTTTCTTGCAGGCTTCAGCTCCGGTTTCGGTGCGGGTTCCTTCTTTTCCTCCGGCTTCGGCTGCTCTGCCGGCTTTGGCTGCTCTGCCTGCTTCGGCTCCGGACGGGGCTTCTGCCAGAAGCTCTTGCTGTAGCGCTCGCTCTGCACCGGCTTCTTCTCCTCCGGCTTTTTCTCCGGCTGGGGCTTTACTTCCGGCTTGGGCCGCTCCGGCTGCTTCGGCTCTGCCTTGGGTGCAGGCTGCGCTGCGGGCTTTTCCTCTGCCTTGCGTGCAGGCTGCTCCGCAGGCTGCTCCTCCGCTTTTTTCTCCGTGGCGGCCGGCTTTGTCTCCAGCTGCTCGGTGGAAGCGGAACGCTCCTGCTTTGCATGTTCCGGGGCATTGTCATGTCCGTTTTTTCCTGTCTCCTGACCGCTATGCCCCTTGCCGCGGCTCCGGTGGAAGCGGGTGCGTCCCCGATAGCTCTTTCGGCTAATGCCCGGCTCCGGTTCCTCCAGAGATTCCAGCGGCTCCGGCTCAGAGAGCACTTCTTTGGGCTGCTCCACCGTCTGTTCCGTGGCTGCGGTTTCCGCCACGATAGACGCCGCCTTCAGCTCCAGCACCGGCTCGGTCACAGCCCGAAGGACCTCCGGAGTAGGAACCGGTACCGGCACCGTTGCGGGTGCGGTCACCTGTTCGGCTTCCGCCTCCTGCGGCTGCTCTCCAGCGGCGGCTGCCGCCGCTTCCTTCTCCTGCCGGATCCGCTCCAGCCGCACGGCGGCACGAATCGTTTCTACGCACCGCACCCGCGGCTTTCCGTCATTGACCGCCCAGAAGTTCGCTACATGGCGATAGCCCATGTCCCGTGAGACAATATAATAGCTCCGCTCGGCAGCCTCTGTGCCAATCAGATAACCCAGCCATGTAGAGATTTGATGATCCAGCGCGTTCTTTCCCCCCACGCTGACCTCAAAATAGCTGAGATTACAGATGCTTTTTCCAATCAGAATGTGCATTTTCATGCTCAGTCGATTGGAGTTGGCACTGTAAAAGATAATCACCTGATCCTCTGGGGACAGGTAGGTAATGCCGCTGAGTCCCTCAGAGGCAACGTTTTCAAAATCAATGAGATAAATATCTCGCATAAAAGCTTCTCCTTTTGCTCTGCTTCGCTCAGGCTGCAAGCTGTGCCATGCGCACCAGAATCGTCGCTGCCTCCGCCCGCTTTGCCCCGGCCAGCGGATTAAACGAGCCGTCCTTCATGCCTGTAATCAGGCCGATAGATGCGCAGTACGCCACATGCTCTCTGGCATAATCGCTGATGCTGCTCTCATCCGTAAAGGATACCGGGTTCTGCGGATAAGCCTTCCCCTGCTTTTGGAGATACCGGGAGAGGATCGTGCAGATCTGCTGCCGGGATACCGGGAGATTCGGCTGGAAGGTGCCGTTCGCATAACCGTCCACATAGCCGTTCTCTGCCGCCCATGCAATTGCCGGTGCGTACCAAGTTCCCTTTTCCACATCGCTGAAGCTTGTGGTCGCAGAAGGGTCCAGCTCCGCTCCGGCGTAATTTGCCAGCGCCTTTACCAGCTGTGCGCGGGTCAGGGTGGAGTTGGGGGAAAATGTCCCGTTGCCCATTCCCTGCATAATACCAAGGTCCTTGGCCTCCAGCACGTATTCATAGTACCACGTGTCAGGCAGCACATCGGAATAGACCAGTTCCCCGCTGTCTGCATCCTTCAGGAACAGCTCCGCTTCCTCTGCGCGGCGCTTCACCAAACCCGGAAGCACCTGTCCGCCGGCATTGACCCATTTCCCAAAGGCCTCCATGACGTCCTCCCGGTTCCATGCAGAAGCGCCCTTGAGCAGCAGCTCCTTGAGCATGCACCATGTGCCGTCGGTATTCTTATAGGTGGTCCAGCCGATGCCGATATTGTATGTAAAATCGGACAATGCGTCAAACTGGTTCTGGTTCAATACAATGCCGTTGCTGGAAAGGAAGCCGTTAAGGTATGCATCGCTTTTCCCCAGCTGATAGCGGGTGAGCTGCTTGGCCTGATCCTCGGTGATTGGCGCACAGTTCTCTCCAAACAGTGCCACGGCGTCCTGATAGTTGGAGCCATAGCCGATGTATCCGCCGGTGCTGTCATACATGGGATAGGCCACAAAGCCCTCATACCGGATGATAATCTCCAGCACTGCGTCGCTGGAGGTAAAGCTGGGAACCGCCTGCGCCGCTGCTCTGGGTGCGGTCAGCTGCCCCTCGTCCTCTCCCGGTTCCTCCGCTGTCGGCTCTGCCGCCTCTGCGGCATAGGAACCGGTATCTTCATAGGCTTCGGTGGTCATCACCCGCAGTGTCGGCGCTGCATCCTCTGCAAAGGCTCCTACGGTCAAGCCGGCGCACAGCGCCAGCAGCCATATCATACGAAGCAAAAAATGATGTTGTTTCATGGTTCCTCCTGTGGTATCGCAACTTTTGTTACCGTTTTGTCATTTTATTATACACACTGCCACAGGATTTTCAAGTGCTTTTGCCGGAAATACAAATTTTTATTGCGTTTTTTATGAAATTTGCACCATCAAAAGCTTGTTTTTTCGTCCAGTTGGACGGCTTCAAACCGGTATTGCTGGGAAACATCGGGATATTTTTCATGATCCACCGGACTTAAAAACATGGAAAGCGGGCGGGCAAAAATGCCGTACTCGCCATAAAGCGCCTGATAAATCACCAGCTTCTCCCCGGTTTCCGAGTGGGTCGCCACGCAGATCACCTGATAGAGCTTTCCCTTAAAATGCCGAAACTTCTGTCCCGGTGTCACAGTTCGTTCCATCGTTCATTCCTCCAGCCACAGGGCATCTGCCTTGGGCCGCCACACGGGATTGAGATATTTCTCTCCCTTGGCATAGCCCACCATCAGGGCGCACCGCACATGGCTGCCCTCCGGCACCCCCAGATAGCTGCGGATCTCCGGAAACCGGTCGCTGACCTGACGGAGGTAGCCTCCCCAGCAGGTGCCAAGCCCCTGATGCACCAGCAGCAGCTCCAGCTGTGCCAGCCCGATGGCAGGATCCAGCACCGGGTTCAGGCAGTCGTCCGGACTATGTACCACGATCATGCAGGGTGCGCCGCAGGTCAGAAGATCCGTGCCTTTGGCAAGAAGCTTGGGCAGCTCCGGCGCTTCGCCATATTCCCGGCACAGCGCCATGCAGCGATCTCGCAGTTCCTCCACCTTGTTCTTTCCCCAGACGATGGTATACCGGAAAGCCCGCTGATTCTTTCCACTGGGCGCATAGGCCGCCACATCCAGCGCATGCTGCACCGCCGTCTTCTCCGGCAGCCTGTCGGAAAAATGGCGGATGGAGCGCCGGGACTGGATCAGCTCCTCCAGCGGCTCACCGGGCAGCTGCGGATACACCGCCTCCTCCGGAAGCTCTTCAAATCGAATGGCCTTTCTGGGACATGCCCCCGCACAGTGCATGCACTGGATGCACCGGCGGTGGGGATGGATTTCAACGCCCGTTTCCCCGCGGATGAACACGCCCATGGGACACAGACGCATGCATGTCCCGCAGTTGACGCAGGCCTCCTTCTCAATATACACCATTGGTTGTTACCTCATTTCCTGAATAATCCGTATCCAGCCCCTCCGGAAGCGGAAGCCCCTGCTCTACACACTGAAAATACGCCGGAAGCAGCGTCTTTGCGTCAGAAACCGCCGCATCGAACCGCTGATCCATCTGCTGAAGCAGCCGATGCATCTCACTGCCGGGCTGCTGCTCCAGCACCGAACCGCGGATCCCCCGCACCGGCGGCAGATGGCTGGCGGCATTCACCACATGACGCATCGGGGTTCCTGCCCAGCTTCCGATCCGGCAGGATACCATTCGGTACCGCCGAAGCGCAATATCATAGATTTTGGGGTTCACCTCCGGTGCCATACAGGACGCCGCCAGCAGCAGTTCCTTCGTCACCGGTCTTTGCGGCATGGCATCTGGATAGGCGCGCCCGTCCCGGCGCAGTAGATACCGGTCAAACTCCCCCTCCAGCGCAAAATGGGTCACGTCTCCCGTTGCCACGGTATGCAGCACAAAAGGATGCATTCTGCTGTCGAGCACATAATGGAGCAGATACCCCGCCGCAAACGCTGCGGCATGGGGTTTTCCCTCCCGCACCGGCTGGCGAAAAGCTTCCAATGCCTCCCGTCCGCTGGAATGGTGCAGACGAATGCCCGCCTGACGTACCGCCCCGGCATGCCGTCCCCCTACGTAAAAATACAGGGGATCCGGCCCAAAATTACCGCAGCAGAAGGTGTCCCACTGCCGCAGCAGGATCCTTTGCAGCGCCGGAGGCATACTGCGGCTGACCTCCCGGCCAAACAGCAAATGGGCATAGAAATTGGGCATGGTATCACCTCAAATCAGATATGATACTGAGGCAGCTGCTCCTTGGCGTAGGCGATATAGTGGCCCACACTCAGGGTGATGCCCTCAATATCCTTGTCGGTAAGCTGACGAACCACACGGCCCGGAATGCCCATGACCATGGAACAGGGCGGCACTACCGTATTGGGAGATACCACAGCGCCCGCCGCCACGATGCTCCCGGCGCCGATATGACAGCCATCCAGCAGAATGGAGCCCATGCCGATGAGACAGCCGTCCTCCACCACGCAGGAGTGGATTATGGCGTTATGTCCCACCACGCAGTTGTCCCCGATGATAGTGGGGTTTCCGATGGAGCAGTGCGCCACCGCATTGTCCTGAATGCTGGTATTTGCGCCAATCTTGATCTTGTCTACATCGCCACGAAGCACCACACCGTACCAGATGGACGCATTTTCTCCCAGCTCCACATCCCCGATCACCGAAACATCCTCCGCCACATAGGCGCCACCGATTTTCGGCGTCAAATCCTTATAGTTTTTTAAAAGCATACTGCGATTCAGTCCTTTCCTTGGGTCATCTTGAATGCGGGAATCCCAAGATGCGCCCGCACCTTTGCCAGAGACTTCATATTTTCCTGTGGGACATCCAGTGCGGGAGTCCCAAAAATCTCCCCCAGCCATGCAGTGCAGTCCGCAAGCCACCGTGCCACATGGTCATTTTCACGTACCGGATCGCCCAGAGAGGACGCAGGAGATGCCAGTGCGCAGGCATGATTGCCCTTCATATAAGTATGGCACTCAAAGGGAATATCCTGCTTTGCCAGCGCCTCCATAAAGCGAAGGCCATGCTCTACCGGAACCATTTTATCGTGGTACATATTCCACAGGAACACCGGCGGGGTATGGGGGCCGACCCATTGTTCCGCTGACGCAATGTCCCGCAGCTCCTCCAGCGTCCTGTCGCCCTTCAGGAGGTCATACATATCCCCCTGCCCCTCTACATCCACGGTAATGCAGGGATAGCCCAGGATCAGGGCATTGGGCTTCCCTTCCTCTCCGGTGCAGCCGGAGGCCGTCAGAACATCCGCCCGATTCCACATGGTACCCACGCAGGCCGCCACATGGCCGCCCGCCGAGAAGCCGCACAGCGCCAGCTTGTCCGGATTCTGTCCCCATTCCTCCGCCCTGCTGCGGATCAGGCTCAGGGCGCGGCAGACGTCCGCCGCCGAATTGGGGAACACTGCATGGCTTCCAATGGAATACCGCAGCACATAGGCATTATACCCTGCCGCCGCAAAAGCCGCCGCCACCGGCTCCGCCTCACTGGTTCCATGGTAGAGATAGGCACCGCCGGGCAGCACCACCACGCCGCCCCGGCTGGGATAATGCCCTGCCACGGTGGTCCAGCGCTGAATATACGTATAGAGCATCACCCGATGGTCGCCATAGAGATCAATTTTTTCACAGATCATAGGTTACACACCCTCCAGAGAAAAATCCGGCAAATATTCATCCGTCGCCGCACTTGGCTCCTGCAAAAAGCCATCCTCCAGCCCCAGCATATACAGCCAGTCCACCACGGCCTCATATTCCTCCTGCGTCACCGTCCGGTCAAAGGGCGGCGTGTTTTTCAGCCGCCCTGATGGAACAAACTGCGCCATCAGGCTCACCAGCACGCTGCCCCTGAGGAAGTGATCGGCAATATAGTCCAGTACCTTCAGGCTGTTTTGCACCTGTCCGGGCAGCACCAGATGCCGGATGACAACGCCCTTTTTCAGCATGCCGTCCGGGCCGTAGACCGGCGGCCCCACCTGCCGCAGCATCTCGTCAATGGCACGCGCCGCCACGGGGAAATAATCCGCCGCGCTACACAACTGCTTTGCCAGCTCCGGTTCCGCAAATTTCAGGTCAGGCAAATAAATGTCCACCTTGCCCTCCAGCAGCCGGAGCGTTTCCACCCGCTCATAGCCCCCGCAATTGTAGACCACCGGCACCGGCAGCTTCGGCTCCAGCGCCGGAAGAATCTGCGGGAGAAAATGGGTTGGGGTCACCAGATTGATGTTGTGCGCCCCCTGAGCGATCAACTCCATAAAAATCTCCCGGAGCCGCCCGGTGGTGATTTCCTTTCCGAACCGTCCCTGACTGATCTCGCTGTTCTGGCAGAAACCGCAGCCCAGAGAGCAGCCGGAAAAGAACACTGAGCCGGAGCCCCTGTCCCCGGAGATAGGCGGCTCGTCCCAGAAATGCCGAGCAGCCCGGGCGGCATAAATCTCCGCGGGCATACCGCAGAAGCCCAGCTCGCCGTGTTCCCGATCCACGCCGCACATTCTGGGACACAGGGTACAGGCCGCCATCACTTTGCCAGCAGCTCCGCCACGCTGTGCAGCTCCGGCACGTCTGCGTCAGAGATTCGCCCGAAGTCCGCCATCACGGACAGCTCCAGATTCAGCGGCACAGAAGCCAGCAGCGGAAGATCCAGCGCCTTGGCATGCTCCGCCGGGTCGGTACCCATACGCACCTGACCGTCCTCCAGCGCCAGCACGGTCTTATTCTCTACCACCCCCAGCACCGGGATCATAATCATCCGCATGAGATTGACGGATTTCAACGCCAGAAAATCGCAGAGATCCGAGGGATTGGCGATACAGACTGCCCCGTCAAAGGGAATAATCGTGCCGATCTGCAGGGGAACATCGCCCACGCCAGAGGGCATGTCCACCAGCATAAAGTCCAGATCCTCCGGCCATTTCACGTTCAGGTAGAAATACAGCGCACCCTCGGCAATGTCCTTGCCATAGCTGAGCAGGGGCTGTGCGGCGTCCTTTTCCACGTTGCCCATGGAGATAAACTGTACGCCGCTGTCCGCGGTCATGGGAAGCAGCTGCTCCGTGTCGGAGCTGCACGGCTCCAGCTTGCCATAGAGATAGTGGATGGAGGGGTTCTCCAGATCGGCATCCAGCACGGCAACCTTTTTGCCCATCTTCTGGAGCTGATCCGCCAGAAGGCAGGTGGCAACGGACTTGCCGGTGCCGCCCTTGCCGCTGAAAATAGCGACAATACGCTGAGCCTTCTTGGGGGTCTTGCCCTCTACCTGCTTGGTGTCATTCTCCGCCTTCTTCTGATTTTTGCTGTCACAGGTGCTGCTGCAGGAGCTGCAGTTGCCGCTGCAGGAGGAAAAATCTCCGCCAAAGGCTTCAAAATCCGCCATATACTTCATGTATTTTGCCTCATGCTCCTTCTGGAGGCGTGCCTGCTCTTCTTTTGTCATGATTCCTGTTTCCTTTCTTTTGAGGGATAAAATTCTTTGGCTTTAGTATACCATAATTCCCGGAATTCCTCAACCACCCACGAAGTTATAACTTTCAGTTATTGCCTATATCCCAGATTATATTTGCAAAATGGGCTACAGGCTGTTA
>CAJKSU010000119.1 GCA_905202605.1 uncultured Eubacteriales bacterium | reverse complement strand
AAGGAGGGCATTAAATAATGCTAATCAACAGTATTTATGCACGTACCGCGGCTGTACTTAAAGCATGGTGAAGTGGCAGACAAGCTGCAATACATCGTATAAGACAAAATGATCCCCCGCAGGTTTCGTGACCTGCGGGGGATTTGTATGGATTAGAGAATTTCGGGACCGTTCATAGCGGGACCATCATCCGTTTCTTTGCGCTGCTTTTTGCCCTTGTCCCGGCGACCAAGCAGAATGCCGATGACCAGGAACACAAGACCGACCACTTCGATGATGACGGTGGTAACAATGGCAGTGGTCCAGTCGCCGTTGGTATTCTCCCGGAATGCGGCGGCATCCTGTCCCTTATAGATGAGCTCCAGGGGGATGGCGGTGGCCTCAATCCCCTCGTTGTACAGGTTATCCTGGAATTCCTGATAAAACTCCCGCAGGGTGTCGTCCTCGCTGTCGAACTCCTGGGCAATGCCGCAGACGTTCACGCTGATGTCGCCCATAAGCTGGGTATCGTCGTTGGCGAAATCCCAAAGCTCCTGATAGATGTCGTCCTCCGTAGAAACTGCCAGGGAAATCAGATAGGGCTCGTCATCGGCGCCGGCGAATAATACGGCATAGTAGTTGGTGTTGATATCGTCGTTGGTGGAAGCGTAGGCATAGCTGTCCAACACCATGACCTCGCCCAGATCATAGCTGCCCCCAGCCTGAAAATCCGAGGCAGTCAGCTCAGAAGCGGTTTCCAGCGGTGCAGCCTTTTTCAGATGGGAGTCTATATTTTTCAGGGGCGTAAGCATGATAATAATGCCCAGCAGCGGGAAAAAGCCGGTCAGTCCGGAAATGCCCTTGCTGTGATATCGTGCTTTCATGTTATGTTCCTCTCTATTATATCGTATCAATTGGTGGATGAATTCCGGTGGCGTATGTATGCGGAGGTGTCCTAAATCTTCTTTCCGGTAATCAGCTCCGGTGCCATGGGCAGTGTTTCAATCCAGTCGCAAACCACGTGCCAGTCCGGAAGCCGGTGATTCCGCCGCTGGGCATAGATATTTTTGAGGCAGCGATAGTTGGTGGTCATACCTGCCATCAGCTCAAAGCCGGAGGGGAGATTATAGAGCAGCTCCAGATAGGCTTCCTTCTTGCGCTGCGGCTCCTGGGCGGCGTCGATGCTGTTATAGACTTCCTGCAGCCGCTGAGCCTCGGCGATTTCCACGGGGCTGGTATACTGGTTACAGCAGTCGGCAATCCGGAACCGCGCCACCCTATGCATGGTGGACATGGAGGAAATGAAGTTCAGGAAAGTATAGCGCTCCGCCTCCACCCATGCCTTATTGGTAATGGTCAGGTCAAAATTTACTACAATGCCGGTGAGAAACTGATCGTGACCGCCCTCGGAAAGGGAGGCAAGCTTGATGGCGCGTTTGATGTGAGGGTTGGCGTAGTCTCCGGCTTCCCGGCAATGATGGATGCTGGCAACGGCATCCTGAAATTCCTGTGCAGTGGGAGCAGTTTCCAGCATGGAGTAGCCGCTGCGGAAGATAGAACTGTCAAGGCCAAAAAGCTCCACATTTTCGATGGTAGTCATGATACATCCTTCTTTCTTTTTATGGTTCTTATTCATCATAGCATAACGCAGGGAGAAATACAAGGCATTCCCGACTGCGTCCGATCTGGAGAGAAGACCGGGACTTGCAATCTATCGTGGAACAAGGTATAATGATCCAAAATGAATTTATGAATAACACAGAGGTTGAAAATGGAGCATATTACGTTTGAGCAGCTGGGAATCAGCGTGGAAATTCTACAAGCACTGGAGAAAAAAGGATACGGCTACCCCACAGAGATTCAGGAGCAGGCGATTCCGCCCCTGATGGAGTGGAAGGATGTAATTGCTAAGGCACCCACAGGTACCGGAAAGACATTCGCGTTTGGTATCCCTGTGATCGAGCATATTGATCCGACGTCGGAGACGGTGCAGGCGGCGATTCTTGCCCCTACCCGTGAACTGGCTATCCAGATCGGGGACGAACTGAGAGGCCTTCTGGAATTCAAGAAAGGGATTCGTATTGCGGTACTCTATGGTGGTCAGCGACTGGAAGCGCAGGCAAGACAGCTTGCCAGAAAGCCGCAAATCGTAGTGGCAACGCCGGGGCGTCTAATGGATCACTATAAGCGGAAGAACCTCCGGTTTGACGGCATCAAAACCGTGGTGCTGGACGAAGCGGATCGGATGCTGGACATGGGCTTCTTCAAGGACGTGACCGGCATCATCGAGAAGATGAAGAACCGCACCAATATGGGACTGTTCTCCGCCACCATCTCTCAGGAGGTCATGACGGTCAGTTGGATGTATCAGCGGGATGAGGTGGAGATTACGATACAGCCCAAGGAGGAAAGCCGCCCGGATATTGACCAGTTTGCCATTACCTGCAACGGCATCGAAAAGCTGATGACCACCTTGCAGCTGCTGGATACTCAGGGCTTTGAGCGGGTCATTATCTTCTGCAACACCAAGCACATGTGTCAGCGGCTCTGCGACGATATGCAGGGAAGAAGCTATACGGTGGACTGCCTGCACGGTGATATTCGTCAGAGCCAGCGGGAAAAGGTCATGCAGAAATTCCGGGACGGAAAGCTCAATGTACTGGTTGCAACAGACGTTGCGTCCCGCGGCATTGACGTGGACGATGTGGACTGCGTCATCAACTATGATATTCCGGAGGAAAACGAGTATTATATCCACCGAATTGGACGGACGGGGCGCGCCAGACGGAAGGGAAAGGCCTATACGTTGGTGGGTTCTCTGCTGGAAAAGACGAAGCTGGACGAAATCGCAAAGTATTCGCACTTTGACGTTAAGCCCGTGAAGCTTGCGGAGGACGGGCGCCTGGTGGAGGTAGAAGTGAAAAAGCCCCAGGTCAAGCTGAAATACCGATGAGAAGCTATTCGGGGGCAGAGCTGTGCATTTTGCTGCTCTATGCGTTGCCTGGCGAAACTCCGTTGCGGGAAAGCCTGTTCCGGCGGCTGAGCCGTGCTTATGACGTACTGGGGGCGCAGGAAAGCCGGGATGGGGAATTGCACCGGGACGAGCTGCTGCGGCTGGGCTGTACGGCAGAGGAGGCTGATGCGGTGCTTGCTCGCCTGAGCCAGCGGAATGTTCTGGGACAGTACCTGATGAAGCTGGGAATGCAGGGCATCGAGGTAATCACCCGGATCAGTCCGGAGTATCCCCAACGGCTTCGTGATGTGCTGGGGCTTCATGCGCCGCTGGTGCTGTTTTGTGCAGGCTCCATGGAATTGTGGCAGAAAACATGCATATCTTTGGTTGGTTCACGGCGGCTGCGGCAGCCGGGAAGCCTGTTTGCACGGCAGGCGGGACGTGCCATCGGCGCGCAGGGCTATTGCTACTGTTCTGGGGGTGCTTCCGGTGCGGACAGCATTGGGTTTTCCGGAGCAATGGAGTCCGGAGGCAGCGCGGTTGTGTTTCTGGCGGATAGCTTGAAGCGACATTTGACAGATCGGCGCTATGAAGTGCCTCTGTCGGAGGGACGGTTGCTTCTGGTTTCGGAGCATGGCCCGGATCTGGAGTTCACCACGCCCAGAGCCATGAGCCGGAACCGGCTGATCCACGCCATGGGCGAAAAGGTACTGGTGGCGCAGTCAGATTATGGCTCTGGCGGTACGTGGAGCGGCACTATGGAGAATATCAAGGCGGGCTGGAGTCCGGTGTTTATGTTTTCCGGGGAACCGGAGGATCCGGGTACCCGCGGACTGATGGAACGAGGTGCAGCTCCGGTGTCCATGGACGAGCTGAAGCAGCTGGACAACTTGGGCGAAATGCAGATTAGCCTGTTTGATGGTTCATAAGGAATTAACGGCAGAGGCGAATTTTTGCTTCTGCCGTTTTTATGTGCGGAAATTTGATTGATCGTCCATGGGAGGAAAACTTCTCAACCATCAGAAAAAAGAAAAAAGTAATGGAGGGAAAGAGAATTCTGATTGAAATGGATGACAAAGCACGGAGCGGTTGATACCACTGGAGTTTGGCAGAAACAGCTGATATTATGACAACTGAAACCTGCCATTTCGCTGTGTTACCACAGGCGATACGTTATGGAAACTGCGCCCCACCATAAGGGGCTGGAGACTCGAAAAACAAAGTAAAACCACAATATATTGTTTTTGTAGGTAAACTGACACTAAATGTAGTAATTTTGTTCTTGCATTCCCTACAGCATGTGATATAATATGGCTACTGATTTTTTTAGTAGCTTTGACGGTGAGAATGTCGTCTTCGGTTCATCGGAGTGTATTTTGCACTTCGATGAACTTGTGTCAGGCGGCAATTCCTGCCCCGGACGATGCAGTGAGATATGAGCGGAGGATGAAATATGCAAGTAGTAAAACGTGATGGTTCGATTGTTGCTTTTGACCGGAGCAAGATCGTAGCTGCAATTCAGAAGGCCAACAGCTCCGTGGATGAAGAGGATAGAATCGACCAGAAAACCATTGAAGCAATCACCCGAACCATTGAGCAGCGGCGTCGAAGCCGTCTGCTGGTGGAGGATATTCAGGATATGGTTGAGAAGCAGCTCATGGAGCTGGATAAGTATGTTCTGGCAAAGAACTACATCATATACCGCTATAACCGCGCCCTGATTCGGAAGAAGAACACCACTGATGAGAGCATTCTCAGCCTGCTCCACAACACCAATAAGGAGCTGGCGGAGGAAAACAGTAATAAGAATACCGTTATTGCCTCTACCCAGCGGGACTATATCGCCGGTGAGGTGTCAAGGGACTTGACCCGCCGGATCCTGCTGCCGGAAAAGATATCTAAGGCTCATGACGAAGGGGTTCTGCATTTCCACGACGCAGACTATTTTGTCCAGCCGATCTTCAACTGCTGCCTCATCAATATCGGAGATATGCTGGACAACGGCACGATGATGAATGGCAAGCTTATTGAATCGCCCAAGAGCTTTCAGGTGGCCTGTAACGTGATGACCCAGATTATTGCCAATGTGGCCTCTAACCAGTACGGTGGGCAGAGCGTGGATGTGAGTCATCTGGGCAAGTATCTCCGCCGGAGCTACAATAAGTTCAAACAGCGCATCAAGGATGAATGTATGGGCGAGAATGTTTCGGACGAGCTGATTGAAAAGCTCACGCAGGAACGCCTGAGGGAGGAACTGAAATCCGGTGTACAGACCATTCAGTATCAGATCAATACTCTGATGACCACCAACGGGCAGTCACCCTTCGTCACGCTGTTCCTGTACCTCAAGGAAGGAGATCCTTACATCAGGGAAAATGCCATGATCGTGGAGGAAATTCTACGTCAGAGGCTGGAGGGCATCAAGAATGCCTCCGGCGTGTACGTGACTCCTGCGTTCCCCAAACTGGTATATGTGCTGGATGAAAATAACTGCCTCCGGGGCGGGGAGTATGACGATATCACCCGTTTGGCGGTGAAATGCTCCGCCAAACGGATGTATCCTGACTATATCTCTGCAAAAAAAATGCGGGAGAATTATGAGGGCAACGTATTCGCGCCCATGGGCTGCCGCTCGTTCCTTGCACCATGGAAGGATGAGAACGGCGAGTATAAGTTTGAGGGACGGTTCAATCAGGGGGTAGTTTCCATCAACCTGCCGCAGATCGGCATCCTCTGCAAGGGGGATGAAGAAAAGTTCTGGAAGCTGCTGGACGAGCGCCTTGAGCTGTGCTATGAGGCGCTGATGTGCCGCCACAATGCCCTCAAGGGTGTGGTCAGTGATGTCAGCCCGGTGCACTGGCAGTATGGCGCCATTGCACGGCTCAAAAAGGGCGAGACGATTGACCGGTTCCTTTATGGCGGCTATTCCTCCATTTCTCTGGGCTATATCGGCCTGTATGAGCTGACTGTGCTCATGAAGGGCGTCAGCCAGACCGATCCGGTGGGGGAGGAATTTGCGGTTCGGGTGATGAAGCACCTGAGGGAGACCTGCGACCGCTGGAAGGCGGAGACAAACATCGGCTTTGCCCTGTACGGCACCCCTGCCGAGAGCCTGTGCTACCGGTTCGCAAGAATCGACAAAGAGCGGTTCGGTACCATCCCCAATATCACCGACAAGGGCTACTATACCAACTCCTATCATGTGGATGTCCGGGAGGAAATCGACGCATTCTCCAAGTTTGATTTCGAGAGCCAGTTTCAGGCCATTTCCTCCGGCGGTGCCATCAGCTATGTGGAGATCCCCAATATGCGGCATAATCTTACCGCACTGGCGGAGGTTGTCCAGTACATCTATGACAACATTCAGTATGCGGAGTTCAACACAAAAAGCGATTATTGTCAGGTATGCGGATTTGATGGGGAAATCATCATCAACGATGATTATCAATGGCAGTGTCCCAACTGTGGCAATACCGACCAGAATAGAATGAATGTTACCCGCCGCACCTGCGGCTATTTGGGTGAAAACTACTGGAATGAGGGCAAGACCAAAGAAATTAAGGCCAGAGTGATGCATCTGTAAGCAAATTCCAATGATATTCCTGCGCCTAAGGCTCCTGCGGCTTTGGGCGCAGGCTATATTTGCGGGTACAGGTTATCAGGAAGATAATTTGCGGTTTTCCTTGAGAAGCGGGGCGGAATGCGGTAAAATGACATAAGCACCGTGCGGCGAAGGAAGCCGATTCCTACGTCGTGCAGGAATAATTAAAGGAACGGAATGCAATGAACTATTCTAAAATTAAATGGCGGGATATTGCCGATGGTCCGGGAATCCGGGTGAGCCTGTTTGTATCTGGCTGCCGCCATCACTGTAAGGGCTGCTTCAATCCGGAGACATGGAGCTTTGACGCAGGAAATCCCTATACCCCGGAGGTGCAGGAATCCATCCTTGCGGGAATGGAAAAGTCCTATATCCGGGGGCTGACGCTGCTGGGCGGCGAGCCCTTTGAGCCAGAGAATCAGCCCCAGATGCTGTCGCTGTGTCAGGCTGTCCGGGCGCAGTTCTCGGAAAAAACCATCTGGTGCTATTCCGGCTATACGCTGGAGACGGATATGCTGGCAGGAAAGCTGGGATCGAAGGATGTAACCATGGAGCTGCTTTCTCAGTTGGATGTGCTGGTGGATGGAGAGTTCCATGAAGCGGAGAAGAATCCCTCGCTTCGGTTCCGCGGCTCAAAAAACCAGCGGGTCATTGATGTACAGGAAACCCTGAAGCGCGGAGAGACCGTCCTGTGGGACGGCAGAAAGGAGCCGTAATATGAATTATCAAAAGCTTCGACCAGAGGCGCAAACGCCTACCTACGGTTCCCCGGACGCAGCAGGTGCTGATCTCTATGCCTGCATTCCTGAGCCGGTGATGATCGCACCGGGACAGACCGTAAAAATCCCCACCGGCATTGCCGTAGCAATCCCGCAGGGCTATATGGGGCTGGTATTTGCACGGAGCAGTCTTGGCACCAAGCGCGGCCTTGCACCCGCCAACAAGGTTGGGGTTATCGACAGCGACTACCGGGGCGAGATTTTTGTCTTTCTGCTGAATCATTCCGGAATTCCGCAGGAGGTGGCGGCAGGGGAGCGGATCGCACAGCTTGCCATTGTCCCAGTACGGCGGGAAACCTTTGAAGAGGTGGATACGTTGGAGGAAACCCAGCGGGGGCAGGGGGGCTTTGGCTCCACCGGGAGGTTTTAAGATGCGCCGAAAGAAACCGTGCTTTATCTGCCTTACGGCGGTATCCGGCGTCTCCATGCTGTTAGGCTGGCAGCTGCTGCTTATGGGCGGCACTCTTTCGCCGCTTCCCTTTGGGGCGTTCCCCAGCATTGTATTTGCTGCCATGATGACCTCGGCAGCGGCTGCAGTGATATTTGGATTGCCCTGCGCTGTAGTTTATGCCATGGTGTTTGTGTCGCTGGTCTTTTCCCGGAAGGGAAATCGCTGGGCTATGATCGCTGGAACGCTGTGCTACTGTCTGGATATGGCGGTGTCGCTGGTGTTTACAGCGTTTTCATGGTGGTTTTTGCTGGCGATTTTGATCGACATATTCATGATCGCAGCGCTCTGGTATATGACGCTGAGAGCGAAATAGTGCAAAATGCAGACTGTATCGCAGTCTGCGTTTTGCAGTTTCTGTATTTTCAATCATAGAGTGCGGCCTTTATGAGGAAAAGATAAAAATTCCATGAAAAAATATAGAAAAGCCATGTCCTTTCCGAAAAATGCTGATATAATGTACTGCGTATTACTTCAATTAGACTCAGGAGCGTTGATTCATGTCCATTTCCAGAAAATCTGCCCGGATCGGCGGGCTTCTTTCTTTTCTTGTCATGTTTTTTGCCATTACCAGAGGGCAGGACTTTTTAGATCAGGAGCAGTGGGGGCAGGCCATGCTGCTGGCGTCTCTTGGCGCAGCGTTTCTGGTGTTCCCGGCGGTGGCGGTCAAATGGGAAAAGGGCTGGGTGCGCGGCCTTTTGATGCTGGCGCTCATGGCGGCGGCACCTTATGTCATGCTGATCGCGGTGGAACGGCTTAACGGCAACTTTTT
>CAJKSU010000118.1 GCA_905202605.1 uncultured Eubacteriales bacterium | reverse complement strand
TGTAGGTCTGCTTGCCGGTGACCTTGCTGTACTCCGGCGTCCAGCCCTTGAAGGTATAATCGTACCGGGCATCGGGGGCCTTGGTGGGATCAGCGGGTGCCAGCTTTTCAACGTCTTCTGCGCTGGTGCCGTAGTCAGCCTTTACGGTCTTAACCGTTTTGCCCTCTACGACCCACTTGATCTCGTAGGTCTTTGCCTTCCAGATCGCAGTCAGAACCACATTGTTGGCAGGCATGATAAAGTGTGCATTCTTCTGAAGCGTACCACCCTCGCTGGATTTCCACCCCTGGAACTCATAGCCGTCACGGGTCGGTTCTGTATTCAGAACGTATACATCTGCGCCCGCCAGATACGAGTATACGCTTTCGGTATTCAGCGTGCCGCCGTTTGCATTATAGGTCACATTGTAGCCCGCCACATACTTGGCGTAGAAGTCCACGTTACCGGTAACCGTATAGGGGCTGCTGAAATCAACAGCGCTGCCGGTAAACTGAGGATTGGTGTACCAGCCAACAAAGGTGTACGTCACGCCGTTTTGCGTCTTTGTTGCGGGATAAGTATTGGCAGGAGTCGTGGTATCGCCGGAGTGCAGATATGCAGTCTGCACATTTGTCCATGTTTCCGCCCCAACATCCATGAAGCGATAGCGCACCGTATAAACGCTCTTTGCAACAACGCTGACGGTACAGTCTACATGGTTGCCATCACCGTTGTTGGCTGCGCTGGAAATCTTATAGGGCGTCAGAATAATGGCTTCCACATCGTTTTCATCGGTGATGCCGCTGGCAGCCGCAAAAGCGTTATAAATGGTCTGCCATGCCGCCGCAGATTTCGGCACGGTGTAAGTGGATCCAACTGAGCCGTCAGGCCATGTCAGTACACGGGACATTTCATAGTTGTTGGCACCGTTCCACTTAATATTCCGAACGTTAATGGTACCGGACGTACCGTTGGTCAACTCACTCCAGTTTGACGATTCGTTCGCCGTATAATCCTTGGTGGGATCCTTCAGGAAGAAGAATCGGGCGGACTCGACGGCTTGATCCGCTTCAGCAACTGTAATCTGATGCTCCGCATAAACGCCGCCTACCGCATAGGCCGTTACAGTTGCCGTTC
The DNA here is from genome assembly GCA_905202605.1 of uncultured Eubacteriales bacterium. Lineage (GTDB taxonomy): Bacteria > Bacillota > Clostridia > Oscillospirales > Oscillospiraceae > HGM13006. The sequence continues at coordinate 7,522 of CAJKSU010000118.1, read as the reverse complement.
CTGCGCTAACGCCGGTCACCACACCGTTCTGGTCTACCGTCAGGACACTGGTGTTACTGGACTGCCACGTTACGGTGTTGTCCGCTTCGGAGGGCTGCACCGTAGCAGTCAGTGTGATGGTGTCATACACCTTTACCGTATTCTCGCCGGTAATGGTCACACCGGTTGCCGTCGCTTTGGCACGAACCGTTACGGTAAACGTCTCCGTTGTTGTGCTATGATTATAACCATAATGGTAATTCTCTTCCCCGCAATATGTATGGGAAATAGTTGCAGTTCCGGCTTTTACTCCGGTTACCACACCGCCGCTTACCGTAGCGATCCGCTTGTCGGAGGATGTCCATGAGCCACTGTATCGGCAATATGCGTTGGCGTTAGAAGAACCGGGAATCGTCACCGTGCTGCCCACAGTAACGGTATAGGTTGCACCTGCGGTCGATGCACCATTCGCTCCCCCCTGAGGAACCGCTTCCGTCACGCTGACCGCCGCAGGCTGACCCGTGGTATCCTCATCCGGCTGCTGGCTCACTGCAGGAGCTTCTACTGCAGAAGCAGGCTGTTCGCTAGGTTCTGTCTGTTTTTCTTCAGGCTGCTGGGATTCCATCGGAGCCGCCGTCTGTTCTTCGGGAGTTTCTATCTCTGCAGCAGTGTTCACAGGCGCTGCCTCAGCAGATGCCTGCACCGTTGGCGACTGTTCTGGTGCAGCGGGAACTGCACAGGTTCCACTGGAACTACATACTGCGCACGCAGTATTTTCCTGACCGGCCTCACAATGCGCCGTGCAGGTACATGCGCTGCCCTCTCCGGGGAGTGCAAACGCGCTGGTGGGGAAGACAGATGCAAGCATGCACACTGTAAGCAGCATTGCCAAAAATCTTCTTTTCATAAGAGTTCCTCCAATCGTGGTATTTCAGAGCCGCAGAGGCGACCCGCATCCTTTCTTTTCTCACTGCGCCAGAGCCGTTTCCATCAGGATGAGCAGTTCCAGCACGCTGCGGAATGTGACTTCTTTTCCTATCTGTGGCATTCGGAGCCGTCCCTGCCAGCTGTAATTCTGTCGAAACAGAATATCCAATTCAAAATCCGCCGGCGTACTATTGGCCTCAGGACGTGTCGGAAGCTCCGCACCGCCAACATCCAGTTGCTCCTCCAGAAGGAGTACCATTCTAGACAAGCTGGAAAATGTCATAGGGCTTGCTAACAGTCCGCCCGAAATTCTCCCTCGAATCTCGCCGCCTTCATCGGAATCTGCAAAGATCCGAAAGGTATTTGCGCCGATCGGAAGCATTCGATTTTCCCGCACCAAACCCCTCCTTTACTACTTTGCATTTATTATATACAATGCCGCTATGATAACACTATGATATACAGTTTTCTCCCACGTTTTTCTTAGAATTTGAAAAAAATATGTCCGAAAAGGCCGCCGCAGCATTCCTTTTCGGACATCATTATAACGTTCTATCTTCAGCTTTCGTCTCGCTTGCCCGCCTGCAGGCTCCGCATATCCAGCACTTTTTTCGTAAACAGCGCACTGGATTTCGGATAATCCTTATGCAAACGGTTCATCACTCGCTCCATCACGCTATGACCATTCTCCGTAGTAGCACCTGGTAGGAGCACCCAGAACTGATTGGTTCCCACCCGCGTAAAGGGGTCGCCGCTGCGCAGGGTGTTCTGGAGGGTTTGCTCCAGCTGCTTCATGTAAATCGCACGGCGTTCCGGCTGGTTTTTCCGGTGATCCAGTCGAATCACCACCAGCTGTGCGCGGGTATTTTCGCGCTGCATGGCACGAAGATGCAGATTGATAATTTCTCGGAAGGAATTGTTGTCGCAGAGAAATGCCCCCGGCTCCCTGCGCTCATCCAGCAGAAAATCCCGAATCTCGTTTTCCTCCACATCCGTCCCATAAAGCTCCTGAATAGCCGCCGCCTTTTCCGTTTCCAGTGCTACAGAGGGTGCCACCCCGTAGTTTTCCCGGTACAGCTGCCAGATATACTCATAGTGCTCCAGTGCTTTTTGCGGTTGCTTTCCACGGGTCAGCGCACGCATCAGGTAAACGCTGAGCTCCTCCGCCGTCGGATCCAGCTCGATCACCTTTGTACAGATTCTCTCTGCCTCCGCCAATCGATTCTCATCAAAGAGCCATGCTACAGTTTGCTTGCATAAGCGAATATACAGGGAGCGATAATATGCATTCAGATTCACACACCAAAGCTCCATGGCGGAATCCGGAAGAAAATCACCGGTGTACAGCGCAATGGCTCGCTGTGCCTCCGCAATCGCCGTCTCACGATTCTCTTCTACCATAGCAGACTTCGCCAGCTGTTCAAATTTCTCCGCATCAAGTTGTGTTTCATCCGCCGGCGCCCAGCGATAATAGCCGCCGTCATACCGGATCATTGACTTGGCTTGTTCAAAACCGAACTCGGCCAGCGCTGTACGCACTCGGCTCACATTGTTTTGCAGGGTGCTGATGGGATTACCGCCCTCTGCCTCCGGCCAAAGCAGGTCAATCAGCTCCTGCGCCGACACGCCGCGCTCCCGATGCAAAATCAGATACGCCGTCAATGTCCAAAGGCGCCAGGAGCGGCCGGTCAGGCTCACCGCCGCAGGAGCTTCCATTCCATCCTGCTTAAGTGTAAAGCGTCCCAGCATTGTTACCTCAATGACGTTTCCCATATGCCGTCCTGAACCTCCTTCGTTTGATTTTATAACAGGATACCACATTTTTTCGCGTTTGTCATCCATTTTTCTCATGTTTCGCCCGTTTTTTTACAGGGGCATTATTTCCAAGGCTTGTACGCTTTCTGTCCGCTCACGCATTGAGCCGTTTCCGCATGGTATCATAATTGGTACAGTACATCAGCGCCGTATCCACAGTAATCCTTCCCTGCTGCACCAGCTCCAGCAGTGCCATATCCATGGTCCGCATCCCCTGAGCCGCTCCGGAGGCAATTGCTGATTCCAACTGGTGCGTCTTACTCTCACGAATCATATTCCGAATTGCCATGGTAGTATACATAATTTCAAACACGGGGATGGACGTCCCGTCCACACCCGGTACCAGCTGCTGGCTGATCACCGCCTGAAGCACCATGGACAGCTGCAACCGAATCTGCGTCTGCTGATTGGGCGGGAATGCGTCAATGATTCGATCAATGGTGTTGGCAGCACCGGAGGTGTGAAGACTGGATAGGAGAAGCTGTCCGGTTTCCGCTGCGGTCATGGCAACCTCCATTGTCTCCCTGTCCCGCATTTCTCCCAGCAGTATCACGTCCGGACTTTCCCGCAGAGCGCTGCGAAGCGCCGCCACATAGCTGGGGCAGTCGCAGTGGATTTCTCGCTGGCTGATGATACACTGATCGTGGCGGTGGATATACTCTACCGGATCCTCCAGCGTCAGAATATGTCCGCTCCGGGTATGGTTGATCTGGTTAATCAGGCAGGCCAGCGTGGTGGATTTTCCCGATCCGGCAGAGCCGGCTACCAGCACGATTCCCTTTTTCAGTTCAGCAACCCGCATGACCTCCGGGGGAATGTGCATCTCCTCCGCCGTAGGCAGTCCAAAGGAAATCACCCGCACCACCGCAGCGATACTGCCCCGCTGACGGAACATGTTGACTCGAAACCGTCCGATTCCGCTGAGTGAAAAGGAAAAATCATCGTCTGTCTCTCCACCGGTAATGCACCGCGGCTCCCGTCCTGCCAGCCGATACACCTCCGACGCAAAGGCTTCGGTATCCTGAGGCGTATAGCGCTCGGTGTCCCGCACCTGCTCTCCCTGCACCTTATAGGTCAGCGGAAGCCCCGCCACCACAAAAATATCTGATGCGCCGCACTCCACGCCCCGGCGCAGAATCTGTTCAATATCCATACTTATTCCTCCTGCCACAGGCTCCAATCGGTCTCCGGCTGCCAGTCGGCGCTGCACCGCCACTCCAGAATTTCATAGCCGATGTCTGTAATTTTCAGCCGAATCGTCAGTTTTACATTTCCCTCTGTCAGCGTGGTTTGCAGCTCCTCTCCATTTTGTTTCGTATGCTCCGGCAACATGCCGCTGCCGGAGCGGTAGTCATCCACCGCACGAAGCCACTGCTGCCCCTGATTTTGGCACGCCGTCAGTGTCTCCACATACTGCCCGTAGCGCTGAGCCGTCCGCTGATCTGCCACCGCCGTAGAAACCGTCAAGGCACCCAAAATTGCCACGCAAAGCGCCACCACCGCAAACAGCACTGCAACACTGCCGATCCGAAATCGTTTGCTCTCCATAGCCTACCTCCTCTGCGGCAGATAGGCCGCCACTTCTAAGCGATAGAGCTGAGTCTGCTCTGCGGAATACGCTGTAACCACGCTGCTGTGCAGCTCACCGTTTTCGGTTTTTTGCGTCTGATCCTCGACCACCAGATAATATGTCGCAGAAGCCTGAGGGGCGGGCTGCAAATTCTCATCATAATACAGGATACTGCCGTCCGCAGGGATCTCTCCAGCCCGGATGCACTCCGCCTGATTGCGACACAGAGTCACCGCCGCATTGTATGCCTCCGTATCCCGGCTGATCGCAGAAGCTCGGAGAAATACGCAGGCAACCACACCGCTGCAAAGAACAAACAGCAGCACAAACAGGATCAGCGGCACCATAAAGCCCATTTGCCGGAGGCTATGCGTCTGTCTATGTTCCTCCATCGCCGCCACCTCCGTCACAGCAAGCATACGCCGTCATTCCGTTCGCCGTGATTTTCAGCAGCCGTTCCGACTGCCATTGCACCAAAAAAGATGCAGCACTGCAAATTTTCGTCCCGTTTTCCGGCTGAATGGCCGCAGTTCTTCGTGAGAATTCCGAATACAGACCGCCCTCATAGAGATAAATGCGTGTCTCATAGTCCGTATCCGGCTCTCGCAGGCACAATACTGTCCCCTCCGGCCCCTCAGTCAAATGGATATTGCCCTTTCCAGCGCAGGCGGCCACCTGATTCTGGACAAACGCAAGGGTGCTTCGCTGCCGTGCATGTGCTTCCCGCGCTGTCACTGCCGCACTGTAGAAGCGTGCGCCAGCCAGTGTCAGCACCAGCAGTGCAGCAATCAGCATACCATACAGCACCAGCAGCATCCGGGCCGTGGACTGCCGTTTCTCCATGCTCATTCCTCCCCGCGTACCAGTACCTGCACATCTGGCAGTTGATTTCCCGCATATGCCTCATAGCTGACGATATACTCCCGGTGATTCACCGTCAGGCCGTAGTGCTGCTCCAAGTGCGAAAGGCTATCCGGATAGGCGCCCTCCACAGCATAGCATTCCACTGCGCTGCGAATCACCGCATTCTTCACGGCAGCTCGCCCCGTCTCCCGGATGCTGTGCTGCATTCCGGGCAGCACAGCAGCAACACCGGCAGCCGCTGTCAGCAGCACAGCCGCTGCGCAGAACCATTTTCTGTGCTTTCGCATATTCGCCGTCTCCTTAAACCGCATTGAGGATCCCCAGTAGCGGCAGCATTACGCTCAGCAGCGTAAATCCTACCGAAAGTGTGAGAAAGCCAATGAGAATCGGTTCCGTTCGGTCAATCAGGCCGTTCAGCACCATCTCTACCTCCTGCTCCAGTCGCGAGGAAATTCCTTCCATCACATTGGAAAGATTGCCGCTTTCCGCTCCGCCCACCAGCATTCTTCCATAGAGCGCCGGCAGAACATGGTGGCGGAACATGGCCTGTGCCATGCTGCTGCCCTGCTGCATCTCCGTCTGACATTCCTCCAGTGTGGATTTCAGCGTTTCATGCTGCACCTGCCCGATACAGAAGTCCACAGCATCGTCCTCATTCATCCCGCTGGACAAAAGGGATGAGAGCATGTCCGTGCATTGACACACGGCCAGCAGCCATGCGCCGCGTCTGGTCAGTCGGCTGCGGTTCATTTTTACATGAAGCCGCTGCCGTCCGCTTTCCCGCCGCATTTCCACCATCACTGTCACCAGTGCCAGACAAACCACCGCCGCCAGTGCCAGACTCACCCGCCCGATTACTGCCGCCGCCAGAACGTAGGAATAGGAGGAAGCCAGCAGACTTCCTGTCATGCTGGTATAGACTCGCTGGAACATCGGCATCACCGCGAACACCAGCACCGCCAGTACGCCGCACATCATCAGAAGCAGCACTGCCGGGTAGGTCAGTGTAGTTCTCAGCCGATCCTCAAGCCGTTTCTGACGGTCATAATACTCCGCCAATCGTTCCAACGATTCGTCCAGCCGGCCTGAAAGCTCTGCTGCGCTGATGACGCTGAGGGCATAAGCCGGAAACATCTCCGTCTGCTCCGCCGCCTCGGCAAAGCTGCTGCCCTGCTCCATTTGCATCCGCAGAGCCTCAGATGCCTGCTTGAGTTCTGGATTCTCCGGATCCTGAGCATACAGTGCTGCCGCCTCCTGAACAGAAGCACCGGAACGAAGCAGCATTGCCATACTACTGCACAGTGCGCTGAGCTGCTTCTGGGATAAAATCTGATCTGCCATAGTATCCCTCCTTAATATGTAAACCGCGTCGTATACTGCATATCTTCTGAAATGGTGTTCTCCGGCATACCGCCGGAAGCAAAAGTGATATCCACCCGTTGCCATGAATCCGCCTGTGCCGTCATCTCCACCTTTATCCAGCCCTTTTTCTTCAAAGAGATTCTGTTCCACGCATGGTACGTCTCCTCGCCTACATAGCCGGTAATCAGCTTGCAGGGTATCCCAAGGCTTCGGAACATTGCAGCCGCCAGACTGGCATAGTCAAAGCAGATTCCCTTGCCGCTCTCCAGCGTTTCATCCGGATCGGGCAAATAACCATTTTCTACTGTACTCGCCTTACCGGTATCATATTGAATGTGCTCCACCAGATAGGAGTAGATTGCAGCCGCCACATCTGTGTCAGTTTCCCAGTCCGCTGCCAGCTCTCTCGCCTTTTGCACACACCGGGAGCTCTCTGAATAGGAAACCATCTGATTGGGCCGCAGATAGGGCTGGAATTCATCGATCATGGTAATAGTCTGATCCTCCGACCAGACGCAGGCATATTTGGTACCCGCCACCTCCTCCATGAGTCGGAAGGTGTAGTTTCCATCCCCCATATTCAGCGGAAACACCGCCGGCGTACCGTCTGATGGAAGGTCATAATTATATTTCATCTCTCCTGAGATTACCTGAAATTTCAGGCGGCTGTCGCTTTTCGCCGATGCGCTGACTACCCCCTGTGCAAGCATGGACTCGTCTACCTGAACCGCGCCGTAATCCACCGCCTTATCCGCATGAAAGGCGGCATCCTGAAAAGCTGGAATCTCATAGACTGCGCCGCCCGCTTTTCCGCCTGTGTGCGCCATAGGCTTTTGTACGCAGCCGCACAGCGCCGCCAGTACAAGGAGCAGGGACAGCAGGCGCATTTGATATTTGCTTTTCATGCGCCGTCCCCCCTTCTGTTTGAATGCTGGTGCCGGTGCGCATTTGTGTTGCTACCATTGTATAACCCTTTGGGAGGCATCGCAAGCTTTTTTTTTGTTG
>CAJKSU010000117.1 GCA_905202605.1 uncultured Eubacteriales bacterium | reverse complement strand
GCGCGAGGCTACTCCCAATTTCAGCTGGGCGCCCTGGTCGGAGTATCCGACAAAGCTGTGTCAAAATGGGAGAATGGAAATGCCAAGCCGCGAATGCAGACGTGCATTCGGCTCGCAGAGGTGTTAGAGGTTCCGCTTGCAGAGTTTCTTCAGGGTCGTCCTTGCTATCCGATCATAAGCAAGGAGCGCATTATGGATAAAAAGAAAGCACTATGGAATCAGGCTGAGGCCGAGCTTCGTGAACAGTATGGAGCCGACATGCCCATTGCCTTTGCTGGAAGACTTGCCACAGAAAAGCTGGAAACAGAGAATTCGGACTTTATTCTGCACCTTGATTTTCTCGGAAAGCTATCTGCGCTTGCCGAGAGAGCAAATAGTATGATCTCTGTGCGTGGAACCGTTAATTCGTCTCTGAGCAGCTGGCTAATGCACGCTACCACAGTAAACCCGCTGCCGCCCCATCAGTATTGCCCCCATTGCCACAGAGTCATCCTTCATCCGGAAGTTGCAGACGGCTGGGATCTTCCCGCCGAGACGTGTCAATGCGGCAGCAAACTGAAACGGGATGGACACAGCATTCCCTTTGAAAGCGTCAGCCGTCAAATTCGGAGCAAGGGAACCTCCATTGAAGTGGATATTCCAGACGAGATTCTTGATGCGAGTCAGCAGCTGCTGCAGGAATACTACGAGGAGCTGTTTCAGGTGATTCCGGTTGACTACTTTGGCAGCGAACAGCCGATGAAACTCTACAAGTATCTACTGCTGTCCAAGGAGGCCATGCCTCCGCACACGGATTCAGACGGAATTCTCCACATGGAGATGGACGAATACCATGAAAAATATGGCCACTGCGATAGTGTTCTGCTGGTCGTATCATCGGAGTCACTGCGCAGTTGCTCTGCGAAAAATCTGGGCGAGCTTCTTTCACCGGCAACACTGGATGCGGTTTACAAAACGCTTGTTCATCAGCTTAGTCACACCAGCGAAGCACAGTTTATACCGGAAGAAGCTGCTGCCAAAAATCGTGATATTGCAACCGCTCTTTCGGATATGCCGATTTGTTTTTCCAAGCTGCTGAAATACACGGCACTGTGTTTTGCCACCGGAGCATGGGAGAACAATGGAGCTGAGCTGGTAAAAAGCGGAGCTGCGCCTATCGAAAATCTCCCCGCCTGCCGGGAGGATATCTGGGATATTCTTCAAGCCTACATAGATCTACCAAATAACGCCGGAAACGGTATTGCACTAAAATTCATGGACGCGGCAAGGATGGGGGCATATGCCCAGCATGGAATGTCACCGGAAGACGAGGCACTGCTCCGCCGCTGCGGGGTTCCCGATTGGTTCGTGGCTTATGTGAAAAATGTCCGTTATCTGTTTCCGAAGGGACATTGTATTGACCGACTGTTGCGGATGTGTGCGCAGGAGCTAAAATGATTGCTACCCCATTATACCCAAATCGAGCGGGTGTAATGGGGTAGTATTGTGAGGTCATATCTTCAAAGCATCTTTTCATTGAGTCCGTTTTTTTGTACTGCTTTTTGTGTAAAATGGTCCATAGTACCGAGGAATCACGGAAGAATATCGCATGAAAGGAGTCGAGAATCAAATGGCCTTCAAAATAGGCTTTGCCACCAGCAGTGTAGAAGACACACTGCGAGAGCTGGAAGATGAGCTTCCGGAAACACAGCACAAATCATTCCCGCGCCAGTCAATTGTAAAGGTCCGCTTTATAGGGCGCAACACAACACTGGTATATTATAACGACCTATTTGATTTACATAACGGCGATGTCGTATATGTGGACGGAAAAATGGAAGGGCTACCCGGACGGGTCATGCTGCAAGCCCTTTGAGTCTGCTTCCACTGGTCTTACTTCTTCAAATTCTCATGCTCCAGCAGGATAGCCACTCGATTATGGAATTGGGCGGCTGTTTTGTTTGCAGGGGAGGTTGGAAGCGTAAAGCATTCAACTGAAGTCATTAAAATCAGGCTGCGCCTACAGTAGGGACCATCCCCTGTTGTAAGCGCAGCCTGAAATTATCCGTAATAAAGTTCAGTGTTATACCCATCAATCACAAACTTAATCGTGTATCCGCTATAGTCTGTGTTGTCATTCGAGTCTATGTATGCATCCACAGTGCTGCTTTGCCCGGGTTCAACATTACTGAAGTCCGCGCCACCCTGCGCGAGAATATTACCATCATTATCAAGTACTTGGATATCCAAGCTGAGATACTCCAGCTTTTGGTCCGTTGTATTTGTAATGGTAAGGGTATATACTCACACAACTTCTGTCCCGGTTCATACACGCATTCCACGATTTCGCCGGGCCGCATCTCTTCCATATAACAAATCGTGCGAAAAGCCATTCTGTGACCCACCAGAATCACCTTGTCCATGGCCGCATATTTCTCCACCACGCGCTGCATTCGCTCCTGCATATGGGAAAGACTCTCCCATTTTCGTTTTCCCCCGCCGGATATTCTCCTTTGCAGCGTACAAAATCCTCCGATAGACGGAACGATTCCTCTGACGTGCGATATTGGTTCGTCCAGTCCGGCACCCACTCATGAAGGTCCGGTTCCACCTGCACTGCAATACCAGTCCGCAGTGAAATAATCTGTGCCGTTTGCAGTGCTCTGGTATAGGGAGACGAAACAATCCGCTCCGCCTGCTTGAGTCTCGGATCTCTGGCCGTTTCCTCCGCCTGCTGAACGCCCAGCGGAGAAAGGGGCGCAAAATCCCGTCCAAAGCCAAACATACCACGCTCCTGTAGACCGCTGTAGTCCGGTTGCCCATGGCGCACCAAGTAGAGGGTAGCCATAAAATCGTCCTCCCTAGCGTTTTTTGAAGTAACTGCGTGATTCGATTATACCATGCCCCTATTTCGCCGTCAATTTGAAGAAAAACGCGCTACCTAGTTCAAAAGACCAGATAACGCGTTTTCATACTCCATTATCGAATTGTCGGCCCCTCCACCACCTGTGCAGGGTTCCGATGGAGCAGCCAAGTCATTCCGCCTGAGATTCCGGCGCACAACAGCACACAGAGGAAATATCGAATTTCCGACCCGAAATCCCCAAAATGGCCAATGAGATACCACACCTCACCCGCCAGCCAAACGCAGCAAATCACCGTCTGGAAAATGGCGGCACGATACAGCCGACGGAAGCCGGAGTAGTAAACCCGCAGCTCCCAGGACGACTTTGCCATCAGGAATTCCACCTGGCCCATGATCCAAAAGATTAGCGGCACCAATGACCCGAGGCACGGAATGGCCATATACCGCTGCATTCCGCCCGCCGAGGGAAAAAACTGCGCCAAAATTTCAGCGGCCAGCATCCCGATGGTCAGAATCGCGGTCAGGCCCTTCATGCGCCGCGTGGCCTCAGGGGTAGGGAAGCCGTATCGCGGGCCCGTGTAGACGAGCTTGCCGGAGGGCGCTCTTTCATAGCCGTCAAAGTACCTGCTGCCGTGGTATTGCACCGAAAACTGCTCCTTCCGATTGTGATTAAAGCTGATTACTCTCCCGCACCCGATGGCTGGCGCAGAAATGCTGGGGCAGAACCTCCTCCACCTTCGGCAGCTCCTGGGTGCACTGTTCCGTAGCATAGGGGCACCGGGACGCAAACCGGCAGCCGGGCTTTGGATTGATGGGAGAGGTAACCTCGCCGCTCATGACGATCCGCTGGCGGTTTACATGGATGGACGGAATGGGGATTGCGGACAGCAGACCCTTGGTATAGGGGTGCAGCGGCTTCTTGAACAGCTCCTTGGCCGAGCACTTTTCTACCTGGCAGCCCAGATACATAACCATAATGTCGTGGGAAATGTGCTTGACCACGGAGAGGTTATGGGTAATGAACATATAGGTCAGGCCGTGCTCCTCCTGCAAATCCTGAAGCAGGTTCAGAATCTGTGCCTGAATGGAAACATCCAGCGCGGAAACAGGCTCATCGCAGACGATAAACCGCGGGGAAACCGACAGTGCCCGGGCAATGCCAATTCGCTGCCGCCGTCCGCCATCCAGCTCATGGGGATAGGAGAACGCATAACGCCGGGCCAGACCGACGGTATCCATCAGCTCGGCCACGCGCTTTTCCAGCGCGACCTTGCCCTTATAGAGCTTCATGACCTTCATGGGCTCGGCAATCAGATCGCTGACACACTTTCTGGGATCCAGTGAGGAAGCGGGATCCTGGAAAATCATCTGGATGTTCTTGTGGATCATCTTTTTCTGGGCCTTGTTGGGATGGGTCACATCCTCGCCGTCAAACAGGATCTTACCGCTGGTGGAATCATGAAGATTCATAATGGTGCGGCCCAGGGTGGACTTGCCGCAGCCGGATTCGCCCACGACACCCAGGGTGGTGCCCTCCTCAATGGTGAAGTTCACGCCCTCGACGGCATGGAGCGCACCCTTGGGGGTTTTATAGTATTTGCAGAGGTCAACGGCCTCAATGAGCTTCTTCTCAGGCATTTGTCTCCGCCTCCTTTCCGGCATTTACCCGATCGCAGTGATGGCAGCGGCACAGATGGCCGGGGCTCAGCTCCACTGCATCAGGCTCCTGCTGGGCACATAGTTCGTCGGCATAGGGACACCTGGGATGGAAGGAGCAGCCGGAGGGCAGATTGGCCGGGTCAGGCATCAGGCCCGCAATGGGATGGAGCCGCCGGGTATCCTTCTCCAGAGAGGGGATGGAGTGGAACAGGCCAATGGTGTAGGGATGGGCCGTATGGTCGAAGATTTCCTCCAGACTGCCGGTCTCCACGATCTTGCCTGCATACATAATCGCAACGGTATCGCAGGATTCCGCCACAATGCCCAAGTCATGGGTGATGAGGATCATGGAGGTACCAAACTCCTCCTTGAGCTCGTTGATCATGCTCATGACCTGTGCCTGAATGGTGACATCCAGCGCAGTGGTGGGCTCGTCCGCCAGAAGCAGCTTGGGATTACAGGCCAGCGCAATGGCGATGACCACGCGCTGCTTCATTCCGCCGGAAAACTGATGCGGATAATCAGTGGCACGCTCTGCACCAATGCCGACCTTGCCCAGGATCTCGATCATGCGGCCCTGTGCCTCGGCCTTGGTGCAGTTCTGGTGCCGCATAACTACCTCGGCCACCTGATCGCCCACGGTCATGACCGGGTTTAGGGCGGTCATGGGATCCTGGAAGATCATCGAGATCTCGTTGCCCCGGATGTCCTGCACTTCTTTTTCCGACATCTGCATGATGTCCTTCCCCTTGTATTCAATGGTACCGGAAAGCACCTTGCCGGGCTCCGGAACCAGGCGGAGAATGCCCAGTGCCGTGGTGGTTTTACCGGCGCCGGTTTCGCCCACCAGACCCAGGGTTTTTCCGGGTTCCACAGAGAGGTCAATGCCGTTTACCGCGCAGACGTCGCCTTCTTCGGTTTGGAAATGAATCGTAAGATTTTTAATGTCTAATAAGCTCATGTCTGCTCTCCTTACTTACGCATACGGGGATCCATGGCATCCCGCAGTCCGTCGCCCAGCAGGTTGAAGCAGAGCTCTGCAACCACGATAAATAGAGCGGGGAATACGATTACATGCCAGCGGGTGGAAAAGTCATAGATAAAGTCCAGGCCGTTGTTGAGGATGTTGCCCCATTCCGGCGTGGGAGGCTGAACGCCCAGGCCCAGGAAGCTAAGGCCGGCAATACCCATAATGGCGCCGCCGATATACAGGGAAGCCTGCACAATGATGGGGGCCATACAGTTAGGGATTACGTGGGTCATAATGATTTTGAAGTTGCTTTCGCCAAAGGAACGGGCCGCCTCGATGTACTCCTGGCTGTTGATCAGCATGGTGGAGGATCGGAGCTGCCGGGCAATGATGGGAATGGTGCCCACCGCCAACGCCAGCGCCGTATTGAATACACCGGAGCCCATGGCGACGGAAATACAAATGGCCAGCATCATACCGGGGATGGACATGATCACGTCCATAATCCGCATCAGCGTGGAGTCAATGCGCTTTCCGAAGAAGCCGCAGAGTGCGCCAATGACCATGCCGCAAATAATGCCGATGGCAACGGACAAAATGGCAATGAGCAGAGAGTACCGGCCGCCCACCAGAAGTCGGGTCAGCAGGTCGCGGCCATAATCATCGCAGCCCATCAAATGTTCCTTGCTGGGCAGGGCAAACCGCTGGGTCAGATCCTGCTCAGCATAATCATAGGGGCTCAGCACCCCTGCAAAGATGATGCCGAGGATCATAATGACCAAAACAGCCAGACAGATCATACTCAGCTTGTTCTTCCGGAGGCGGTGCCAGATTTCGCCCACATTGCTGCGTTTTTTCAGGCGTTCGCCCTGGGATTCCGTGGTTTTTGTCGTCTTCACATCCATCCTTACGCAGCCTCCTTTGCAGCTTTTTTGCGCTTATTGCCGCCGGTGTACTGGGCCATGATCCGAGGATCGACAAACGCATAGGCCAGGTCGGTAAGCAGGTTTGCCAGCGCAACCACAACGGCACAGACCACAACGCAGCCCTGTACCGTGATAAAGTCCTTAGACATAATGGAGCTGTTGATGAGCATACCCATGCCAGGGATATTGAAGATCATCTCAACCAGAATGGAGCCGGCGAGGCAACTGCCCAAACCGGAGCCCACCATGGTGAGGATGGGAATCAGCGCATTTTTCAGCACGTGACGGGAGATGACCTGCTTTTCCGCAATGCCCTTTGCCCGGGCGGTACGGACGTAATCCTGCCGGATGACCTCCAGCACGGAGGAACGGGTCATACGGGCGTCCTGGGTGATGGGGCCGATGCCCGCTGCAATGATGGGCAAAACGAAGCTCTTCCACCCGTCAGCACCGGATGGAGGGAACCATCCCAGCTTGAGTGCGAATACCAGCATTAAAATGACCGCCACCAGGAAGCCGGGCATGGCGTTCATAATAACAGCGAATGTGGTGGTGGCATAGTCAATGGCGGAGTTTTGGTGCAGGGCCGCCGCAAGTCCCAGTGGAATGCCGATACAGATGGAGATAATCATAGCGCCGATACCCAGTTTCAGGGTGTTAGGGATACGGCTGCCGAGCAACTCCCACACGCTCTTGGAGTAGACATAGGAGTTGCCAAAATCGCCATGGCAGAGCTTCCACACATAGTCGCCCAGCTGAACAATATAGGGGCGGTTGAGGCCCATTTCCTCTCGGGTTTCCGCCAGCTTGACCTCGTCCTTGGCGTTGAGGCCCAGCTTAATCATGGCGGGATCCGTGGTGCTGAAGAAGTTGATGGTGAATACGATAATCACCGCACCCAGCAGAACCGGGATAATCATCAGCAGACGGCGAATGATATATTTTGTCATGTATAATCCCCCTCCTAAGGAGACGTCAGAAAACGCGGCGGCAGGAGTCCCTGCCGCCGCGCGTGCTACGGGATCGGGCGAATGGTTATGCCCTTACGCAAAACGAGATCAATCGGTCAGCAGAGTAGGATCCACGGTGCAGGAGTTATCAATGGCTGCTGCAAAGCTGCTGTGCGCATTGTTCACACCATAGTTCTTGGTGCCGCTGTAGATGGGCACGAAGAGATAGTCATCATGGATGTTCTGCATAAACTTCTGATAAGCCTCGGCGCGCTCCTTCTGGTCGTGAGAGGAAATGCCCTTGTTGAAGAGCTCAACCTGCTCGGGATCGGTGGAACGAATCAGGATGTTATCGGACAGGGGTCCGAACTGCTGCAGCTGGCAGGCAGGATCCTTACCGGAGCCGTTGGAAGCGTTGCCAACCGTCATATCCTGCTGGCCGGAGAGCAGTACAGGAAGAATGGTTGCGAAATCGGCAACACCGGTGAGATCCAGGTTGATGCCAACCTTTGCGCAGTAAGCCTGAGCAGCTTCCAGCAGCTTGGAGTACCATGCGGTGCCTTCCGCATAAACGGCGATAGTCAGAGGATTGTCCACGGAGTAACCGGCTTTTTCCATGTACTCCTTGGCCTTGGCCTCGTCATACTCATACATACCAAGATCCTTGTAGGCCCAGCTGTCTTCGCTGACCAAAGAGGTAGCAGGCTTATAAACGCCCTCGCCCAGTCCCTCAACCATAGCGGTGATGTCCAGGCAGTGTGCAAATGCTTTCCGAACATTGATGTCAGAGAATGCGCCGGTGGTCACATCAGAGGCGGCCATTTCAAAACCGACTACACCGGGCTCTTCCACACTGATGAGGCTGGAGTCCATCACGGCGCCGTTGTTCAGGTTGTTGATGTAAGTAGCCTCGGTCAGGAATACGGCATCCAGATTACCAGCCTGGAAGTCAGCGTAACGGGTGGACTCTTCAGAATAGAAGTGAACGTCCAGCTCGTCATAGTAGGGCTGATCGCCCCAGTAGAGGTCGTTGCGAACCAGTGTGTACTTCACGGACTCTTCCCAGCCGGATTTGTCGGACTGACCGTCGCCTGCCAGCTTGTAGGGGCCGGTGCCATAGAGCCAGCCATAGCTGGGATCGGCCTCGCAGGATTCCTTATCCAGGATCATGCAGCTGGCATTGGCGAGCATGTCAGTGAGGGATGCATCGTAGCTGTTCATAGCCAGGACTACGGTGTAGTCATCTTCCGCCTTGGAGTTGTCCATATCCAGCCAAGTGTACATAGAGGCGGTACGGGGCATCTCCATCATGTGCTGCAGGGTAAACAGTACGTCGTCAGCAGTCAGGTCGTTGCCATTGGAGAACTTTACGCCCTGACGGAGCTT
>CAJKSU010000116.1 GCA_905202605.1 uncultured Eubacteriales bacterium | reverse complement strand
AAACAAAAAGAACAGACTCCTACCCAGTTGCACTCCTCGGAGATAATTTGTGTCAGAAGCAATTGACAATTGACGCCATTAATGATACTATTCTTATGTGCACTGGAATGATATCAAAGATATTACTTCCGAAAGCCTTGTCGAGACTTACTCCTCGACGAGGCTTTTCTTTTTGTATTTGTTTTACGCCTGTGATAATTGTTGGACTATTTAGAAAAATTAAGTAACTGAGGGGGATATATTTTTCTAAGCTTATGACCATCCTCATAGCGCTCGCTTTAGTTTTAGTGGGTTAAACACTAAACCACGATTTTGCCATGTGGTTTTGCGGCAGTGATTGATTCCTGTATTCTGCACTGCCTTTACACTTGTATTTTATCCCAGAATCAGCTTATTGTCAAGCGAAAACTCGATTAAATGTGATTTTTTCACTTCTAATTAAACAAAATGGTGTACAATGACACGTTTTTCTTGACATAGGTGCGAAAAAAACTTATAATTTTATTATACCATAAACAAGGTGGGAGTAAAATGCTTGTTAGTTTTTCTGTTAGTAATTTTCGCTCATTTCATAATAAAGAGATATTTTCTATGGAAGCTGGAAAAACGCGAAATTTTTCTGAGCGCATTGCGCGCACAGCCGGAAAACGGCTTTTGAAATTTAAGGCGATGTATGGATCAAATGCATCTGGAAAATCTAGCTTAGTAAAGGCATTTGATTTTATGCAAACTGCAGTTATTGATGGTATTCCTGCTGGATCTTCATTAGACTATTGTCGATTGTATGATGAGAATATGAACCGTCCATCTCGTTTTGAAATAGATGTGATCATTGCAGGGGTTCGCCTTGTATATGGATTTGATGTATTGTTAAACGAAGGCAGATTCCTTGCTGAATGGTTAGTGGAAAGAAAGGGCCAGCGTGATAAACAGATATTCAAAAGAGACATCGAAGCACAGACGTATGAGCTTCCGACATACAACGGCAATGGTGCGCTAAATGAGCGGCTTAGTATTTACGCTGATGATATTAAGGATGATGGAACAATTCTGTTTCTCCGTACAATGAATCAAAACAAGGATTCTTTATATGCATCCAATTCAGAAATTGAAGTATATCGAATTTTGTATCGCTGGTTTAGATATAAGCTCAGCGTAAATTATCCAGATGAACCAATAACTCAATACACCTACTTTTTTGACAGTCAGGGAAGTGATGATGCGGAAAAAATTCTTGCCAGACTTGATACAGGCATTTCAAAAGTAAGCGTATACGATGAGCCAACAGAGAAAGTGATGGCGCAATTACCCAAATCATTTGCTCAAGGTATTCTTGATAACCTTAATGAGAGAAAGCAGAAAAAAAATCCAGAAGCTGAAGATGCCCCGGCGGTTGTTGTTCGTAGTCACGAAGGACATTCGATGTATCTCATTGAACTCAGTGGGGAAGATGTTATATGCAAGACCCTAAAATTCAATCACAAACACAGCAACTCGTTGTTTACACTAAGAGATGAATCAGACGGAACGATTCGGTTATTAGACCTGATTGAAATTTTGTTATCTAATACGAAGGATATGGTTTATGTTATTGATGAGGTTAACCGTTGCCTGCACCCGCTCATCACAAAACAATTTGTACAGGACTTTCTTAAACTTGCGGTGGAACGTAATATACAATTAATTGTAACAACGCATGAAACAGTCCTTATGGATTTGGAAGTACTTCGTCAAGATGAAATTGGATTTGTAGAAAAAAGAACGAATGATGGCTCATCACGCATTTTTGGATTAGAGAACTATGGCGCTAGGTTTGATAAGCGCATACGCAATGCGTATATGAAAGGACAATATGATGCTGTTCCCAAGATTGACGCCATCTGATGCTACATAATGAAGAAGGTTGTGGCAGTACTGATGTATTTGCATAAGGAAAAGGATAAGGCGGATAGTGATTTATAATGAAATATAGGCAACTGCCGCAGGAAGTCCACCTGCGGCAGTTGCCTTTTACATTTATCCCGCCAGCACCTCTCCCATGGTCTCCGCTGCCTTCTTCTGCGCCGCAGTAGTCACATGGGCGTAAGTATCCAGTGTGAACCCAGCCGAGAAGTGGCCCAGCATCCCTGACACGGTTTTTACATCCACGCCGTTCTGGAGGGCCAGCGTGGCGAACGTATGGCGGAGATCATGAAACCGAATCTCCGGCAGGTAAGCGGAGGGTGAGGTTCCAACCAGCCGTCCAAAATCCCTGGAAAGCTGCTTGGGGGAAAGGCCAAAGTGGCAGGCAATGGCGGTAACGGTGAGCTGGGGCTCCATATAGTGATCGCTGATATAGGCCAGAATGCGGTTTATTCACTGGGAGAAGCTGCTGTCTGACGGGGAAAATTCCCGCTCCAGCAGACGAATAAAGGCGGCGGTGTGGGTTAAGAGCTTGTCGATATTCTCGGCGCCAAGAAAATCCCCCAGGTAGTGGGGCGTAACGTCGGACATACACTGATCCTTGCCGGAACGGAAGGCCAGGAACCATGCGGCATTTTCCAGCAGACAAAACAACCGGAGCTTCATCAGGGCAATATCGTTGCTCCCCGCCATACCCAGGGTGCTGAGCAACTCCTGGGCGCAGATGGCAGCACCGTCAAAGTCCAGATTCACCAATTTGAGGAATAGCCGCCGTTCCGCATCCTTATCCTGGGCGGAAAGGGGCGCTTCACTGCTGCTGGGATCCTCCTGGGAGAGAAACACGGCCGGATGCTGCTTGCGAAACAGACGCTGGCGAAGCTCTGTTTGGGCAATGCGGTAGGCCCGGGGAATCAGACTTTCGCCGGTGACCTCCGGGGAGACCACATAGGCATAGGGCATGTCGATGTGACCAAGGAGCCTTCGAATGGCACTCTGCCCCTTTTGCGACTGCACCAGCACCACCAATTTGCCCCCATAATAGACGGAAATACCGGATAGACCCAGCTGTGCCATGGCCTGATCCGCCTCCTGCTCCAGAAGAATTTGCCGCGACTCGGAGCTGTCCGGCTCATACCGCAAAAAAACACAAAACCGCTGCCCATCTTGGTTGGGGGTAGAGGGGTATCCTGGGAAATCAGCTGGATCAGCCGTAGCTTTTGACGCTCGGGGTGGATATTGGGGCCGAACAGCATGGTGCTTCCTCCCTTGTTAGAATGCATCCATTATACCCATACTCTTGCGAATTCGCAAGGTGCGAAATCAAAGTATTTCAGCCGTTTACGGGCAGAACTGGCCTGTAACACTGTAAAATGAAGGAGAATGGTTATGAAACGACGATGTGCAGCAGTGTTGACCCTGTGTTTGCTGACTGCCTGCGGCACTTCTGACGCATCAGAAGCAGCTACAGCGGCAGTAGACGCACCGACTACCGCACCGGAGGAAACACCTGTGCCGATGGAAAGCCCAGAGCAGCCTTCTGTTCAGGCAGCTGGAATTATCACCACCCATCTCATGGCGCGGCCCGATAGCCGGGATGCTTTGCGTGCTGCTTGCTTCCCTCTTGACAGAAGGTCAAATTCCGACCATACTAGAACCAGTGCAATTTTGTGCGAAAGGAGGCAGCGCAAATGGATGATCGGCAGCACTTTATTGACGATGCAGTACGGGACACGCTGCTGCAGCGGCTTTTGCAGGGACGGGCGCGGGAGGTGCCGGAGCTTTCTTCCCTTTTGCAGGAATTCGGGCTGCGATTTCAATCCGAGCAGTTTGCGGTAATGGGGCTTCGATTATGCGGCACAGGACCGGCAGAGGGAAGCTGGACACCGCCGCCGGAGCCGGACATCCATGGGATTGCCCGGGATTTTTTGACAGATGCCCCAGGATGGGACGCCTGGGAGCTGTTCCAGGATGACGTATTTTTTGCGGTACTGTGCAGAAACCGGGCGGATGGCGCTGAGCCCTTGGAGTTGGGGCGGCAGCTGGTGGAGCGGCTCTGTCCTGTCCATGCTGTGGCAGTGAGTGTCAGCCGGGAAAAGCACGGCATGGGAGGCTTGAACGACGGCTACTATGAGGTGCTGGAGGTGCTGGGCATCATTGATATGCAGAATCTTAAAGACAAAGCCATCTCCTATGACGAGCTGGATGCAGCCACCTATCAGCGCATGGACACCACCTTTGAGCGGGACCGACGGCTCATAAACCGGGTTTTGGAGGGAGATCGGGACGGAGTCCTGGAGGCACTGGCACTGCGATCTGCTTCCGGCGCCTTGGACAGCAGAAATACATTGATGCTTGAGAAGCGACGGCTGCTGGGTTTGGTGAATCAGATGACGGCGGAGATCACCTCGGGAGGCGACACGGATTTCCTCTCGGAGCTGGATGCTTTTCGTAAGATCATGGACGCACCGGCAGCGGAGCAGCTTTCTGCCACCTTCCGGTCAGTGGCGCTGGGCTTATGCGATTACTTTTCCCGTGCCCAGGAGGATTTGGGGGCAAGCCGAGCGTTGCGGATTGCGGACTATGTGGACCGGCATTATGCAGACCCGGATCTCAGCATTGATGCGCTGTCTGCCATGTTCAAGATCAGCCCTTCCTATCTCTCCCGGATCTTCAAGCGGGAGAAGGGAACCGGGGTGCTACCCTATCTCCAGCATAAGCGCATTGCCCAAGCCATGGTACTGCTGGGAACAACAAATTTAAGAATCTGGGAGGTGGCGCTGCAGGTGGGCTATCTCAACGATCAGACTTTTGCACGGACCTTTAAAAGCGTCACCGGCAGCACGCCCTCGGCATACCGGGAAAAGCGGGATTGAGGTTCAGATTTTGACGGAGCCTGGTCAGATTCTGCCGGTTTACAGAAAGAACTGCGGTCCGATATACTGGACATATCTTAGATATGTTAGGAGGAAGTTCTTGTGAAATGTAAAAAGATCTTTGCAATGCTTTTAAGCGGAGCCTTGGCGGTGTCGCTATGTGCCTGCGGCGGAGAGACGGTGCCCAGTGAGAAGCCGCAGTCGGATGCTTCCGCTGCGCCGGTTGCCGTAGCACCGGAAAGCCCGGTTCAGGAGAGCAGTGCAGAGCCGGCACAGGTGGAGACTTCGGCAGCGGAGGAAGCGCCCCGCGCCGTGATTTCCTATCCCCTCTCCGGGGACGATCTGACCATCACCATGTCCTTTGATATGCCCGGCGGTGTTGGGACCAGATTCGCAGATTTTAATGAGCATACCGTATTTCAGGCGGTGGAGGAACGCACCGGTGTCCATGTGGAGTTTGTAGCCTCCGGCGGCATGGGAGACGCAGAGGCGCTGACCCTGTGGGCGGCGGCCGGAACGCTCCCAGATTTGATCCCCAATGCGGCAGCCAACTATCCCGGCGGCGGTGAGGTGGCCGTAGCCGACGATATTCTGATGGATGTGTCGGAATACCTGGAATACGCCCCGGACTATGACTACTACCGTACCCGCACGGCCCAGGACGAGCGGGACTCTCTCACGGACAGCGGCTACGTGGTGGAGCTGACCTCTTTTTTCAGCGAGGATCTGGGCCCCTCCACCGGCCCTATGATCCGTCAGGACTGGCTGGATGCCCTGAATTTAGACACCCCTGTGACCTATGACGACTGGCATGAGGTGCTGACCGCGTTCAAGGATGCCTATGACCCGGCCTATACTTTCCTTCTGCCCAACACCATCTCTGCGCAGAACAACTACTTTGCATCTGGCTTCGGGGTGCTCAGCTATACCGCCAACGCCCGGGGCCGCGTCACCGATCCCTTCTATCAGGTAGACGGGGAAGTGAAATTTTCCCTGCTGGAGGAGGGGTTCCGGGACTATATCACCCTGCTCAACCAGTGGTATTCCGAGGGCCTCATCAGCCGGGATTTTGTGAGCTGTGAAGCGGATACCAACGGCCCGGATCTGGCGGGCTATGTCACCTCCGGACAGACTGGCATCTGGTTTGGCGATGTGAGCCAGATGCAGTCCTACGACGACAATGCCAACGACGATGGCTTCCACTGCGTGGCCATTACCGACCCGGTGCAGAAGGCCGGTGATAAGACCCATTTCGACGCTGACCGCACAGGCCTTACCAGCTATTCCGTGGCGGCCACCTGTGAGAATCCGGAGGTGGTTATGGAGTGGGTGAACTACTGGTTCACCGATGAGGGCGTGCTGCTTGCAAACTATGGTATCGAGGGTCAGAGCTACACCCTGGACGGAAACGGCAAGCCCCAGTATACGGAGCTGATGACCGCAAATCCCAACGGCGACACCTTTAAGACCTGCCAGCTGCTCTACACCATGGTAATGGTGCCCACGGTGGTGGATACCAGCGCCTCTTTCAGCCTCTACAGCGATGCACAGCTGGAGGCCCAGAAGATTTGGTCCAGCAACATTGACGACGCCTATGTGCTGCCGGAGATCACCATGACCGAGGACGAGAACAACGAGCTCAGCTCCATCTACTCGGATCTGTCCACCATGATCTCCGAGAAGCTGATTCGGTTCATCATCGGCGACGAGCCCATGGAGGACTGGGACGCCTTTGTGGAGGATATGAAGGCCATGGACGCCCAGCGCTGCGTGGAGATCTACCAGAATGCCTTGGATCGCTATCTGACACGCTGAACCCACCCCATTACTTAAGGAGTGAACCCCATGAAAAACCGCTACAACGCCATGCTGTCCCCTCTACAGGTGGGCGGCGTGCTGATGAAAAACCGTTTACTTTCTTCGGCGGCGACCCCGCATTTTATCCAGGGCACCGAGAGCTTCCCCACAGAGAAGTGGATCACCCTGATGGCAAACCGGGCCAGAAACGGTGCGGCCGTGATTCACATCAACCACTTGGAGCACCCCCATCCTATGAAGCCGGACCTGAGGCTGGCGGACATGACCCCGGCCCATTTCTCCACCCTGGATATCGGCGACCCATCTACCCACAACTATCTCTGTCAAATGATCGATGCCATCCGTCTCTATGGCTCCGTGGCCATGACCAGTCCCATAGGGCTCCAACTGCGGCCCCACATGGACGAGCCCTTTGAACCAAAGCCCGGTGAGGGCGGACCGGGCTCCAAGCCGGTGTGTGACGACCTCACCAAAAAGGATATGCAGATGCACATTGACTCCGTGGTGGAGGAGGCACAGCTCCTTCGGAAGCTGGGCTTTGAGATGTTTTCCTTGCACAATGCCTATCGGAACGGCCCGGTGAGCCAGCTGCTGTCTCCCTTGTGCAACCATCGTACCGACGAATATGGCGGCAACGTAAAGGGCCGGGCGCGGCTGCTGCTGGAGATTTTCGATGCTCTGAAGCAGACCCTGGGCCGGGATTTCCCGCTGGAATGCCTGGTCAGCGGCGAGGAAGCCGGGGGCATCACCATTCAGGATACCATCGAGCTGTCCCGGTTGGCAGAGGGGAAAATTGATCTGTTGACCATTCGTCAGGGGGAGCAGGATCCCCAGCATCCCATTGGCTTTACCTCCACCCGGCAGAATCCATGCCCCAATCTGGCTGCTGCTGCCGCTGTGAAGGCAGATGTGATGGCCCGGGGCGGAAAGCTCCTGGTGGGCGTGTCCGCGGGACTCCAGGATCCGGCACTCTGCGACAAAATCATCCGGGAAAATCAGGCGGATATGCTCTGCATGGCCCGGGCCTTTATCTGCGACAGCCAGTATGGCGAGAAGCTCTATGCAGGCCGGGGCGAGGATGTGCGGCCCTGCATCCGCTGCAACAAGTGCCATGTGCCTAACGACACGGATAAATTCCGCTCCTACTGTTCCGTGAACCCGGAAATCGGTTTGGAGGATAAGCTGGAGCGGCTGTTTCCTGGCAAAAGCACGCCGAAAAAGCTGGTGGTGATTGGCGGCGGTCCCGCAGGCATGGTGTCGGCGGTGACGGCAGCCAAGCTGGGCCATCAGGTGACCCTAATGGAAAAGAACTCCCGACTGGGCGGCCAACTGCTCCATGCGGACTATGCGGACTTCAAGTGGCCCCTGGAGGACTACAAGAACTATCTGATCCGCCAGCTCTATCAAAATGGTGTGGAGGTGCGGCTGAGTTTCGAGGCATCCCCTGCGCAGGTGGCGGCCATGGATGCCGATGCAGTGTTTGTGGCCATTGGCCCGAAATTCAAGCGCCCGGACCTTCCAGGGGCAGATGGGGGCAATGTAAAGGTGCCCATGGAAGTCTTTGGCCATGCCCAAGAGCTGCCGGAAAAGATCGTTATCATGGGCGGAAGCGAGACCGCTGTGGAGACCGGCATGTATCTCTGCCGCCAGGGCAAGCAGGTAAAGCTCCTGTCCCGGCAGCGGATGCTGGCCGCCGACGCACCACACGCCCACTATATCTCCATGCTGGAGAATGCCTATCGGCATCAGCAAGGCTTCTCTTACGAAACCAGCGTGGAGTCCTATGTGGAGATCACCGAGTCCGGTGTGACCTATGTCGGCGCGGAGGGGGAGACGAAGACCGCAGAAGCGCCGTTGGTGGTCTGTGCTACGGGCACGGAGCCCCGGCATCAGGCGGCCATGGCCTTTTACGGCACGGCGCCGCTGGTGCGGTTCCTGGGAGACTGCAATCGGGCAGGGGATGTCCATAAGGCGGTTGTGTCCGGCTGGAGCGCGGCAAAGATGTTGTAAATTGCATGCAGAATAATTAGATTGCCTATAGAACCGCTGATAGCAGTAGCAGCTATAGTGTTGCGACAACACATATTTACCAAACGATATAGATGCGCCTGAGAAAACTCAGGCGCATCAACCATTTCCGGGCTTTTTGAGC
>CAJKSU010000115.1 GCA_905202605.1 uncultured Eubacteriales bacterium | reverse complement strand
ACAGCTTCGTTCAGTTTCTGCTCCCCTACTATCAGAAGATTATTATGATCGATCCCCGCTACTATTACGACAATCTGGACACCATCCTCACCAGCGAAGGCGTTACGGATGTGCTGTTCCTCTACAGTGCCGATACATTCCTCAAGGATACTGCTCTAAGCGACGTACTGGAGGCCACCGGTCAGGAGCAGGAAGGCTCGCTGGTAGGCTCGGATGACCCGGAGGGAACCCAACAGCCCGGCTCCGCCGAGGATAGCAGTGAACTGGAATCCTCCGTGGACAGCAGTGCAGAATCCACCCCGGAGACATCTCCGGAATCGTCTCCCGATTCCTCGGCGGAATCTTCGCCGGATGCCTCACCGGACACCGGAACCACCCCGTAATTCACATGGAATGGACAGCACCCCGACTGCGTTTTGCAGCCGGGGTGTATTTCTTATTTGAAAAGAGCACTGCCGTCCCGCAGGACGGCAGTGCAGATATGCAGTTTACTTGGTGCCGAAGATACGGTCGCCCGCATCGCCCAGACCGGGAACAATGTACTTGTTCTCATTGAGCTTCTCGTCCACTGCCGCAACATACAGCTCTACATCGGGATGCTCTGTCCGAACAGCCTGAATACCCTCTGGGCAGCCGATGATGTTCATAAGCTTGATGTTTTTGCAGCCATAGCCCTTGAGGAAGGTAATTGCCGCAGAAGCGCTGCCGCCAGTTGCCAGCATAGGATCTACAATCAGAACCTCACGCTCGGAGATATCGGGGGGCATCTTGCAGTAATACTCCACGGGATTATGCGTCTCGGGATCACGATACAGGCCGATATGTCCCACCTTTGCGGAGGGAATCAAATCGATAATAGTATCCACCATGCCCAGTCCAGCTCGGAGAATCGGTACAATCGCCAGCTTTTTACCAGCAAGGCGCTTGAAGGTACCAGTGGCAATGGGGGTTTCAATCACGATGTCCTCCAGAGGAAGGTCGCGGGTTGCTTCATAGCACATCAGTGCTGCAATCTCACCGACTACCTCACGGAATTCCTTTACACCGGTATTTTTGTCACGCAGGATCGAGACTTTGTGCTGGATCAGCGGATGATCCAATACATGCAGTTCTGCCATTTTTTAGTCCCCTTTCGATTGTTTGAGTTTTTCCAGACGCTCCCGCTCTGCCTGAGACAGCCGCAGATAGCTTGGCACCAGCTCACCGGGTGCTTGCAGCCCGCCCTGCTGTGCCAGACGCTCCGCTGCCATTGCCACCCCGGAGGCTCGCTGCATCTCCAGATGCGCAGGCGGAAGGGTCAGATGCGGCAGTGCTTCCGATAGGGTATTATAGCACAGTTTCGTCCCATCTCCAACCAGAAAAATCGTTTTTTCTGCCTTTTCCAAATCTTTTTTCAGTTCCTCCAGAGAAATGGCACGATCCGAGGTCAATCTGGTCAGCGTTTTCCCATCCGCCTGGAACAGGGCATTATACACCTGACCTCTTCTGGCGTCCATTACCGGGCAGATAATGCCCGCCTGCATGGAAAGCTGGGTCGCCATTGCCTCCAGCGTGCTCACGCCACACACCGGCTTCTCCGCCCCCCATGCCAGCCCCTTTGCCGCTGCCACGCCAATGCGCACACCGGTAAAGCTGCCGGGACCCTTCGCCACTGCCACAGCGTCCAGCTCCGCCGCCGTCAGGCTGCAGTCCATAAGCACCTGCTGTGCCATGGGCATCAACGTTGCCGAATGGGTCTTCCCATTGTTCTGAAAGCTCTCCGCCAGCAGCACGCCATCCTGCATCAAGGCCACCGAAGCGGCCTTTGCCGAGGACTCAAAAGCTAAGATCCGCATACTTTTCTCCCCCTTCTATGATGATCCTGCGTCCGTTGTCCCGCTCCGGATCCCTGCGGATGTCGATTTTCAGGGCGTCCTCCAACGCATCCTCCACCCGCTCGCTCCATTCCACGGCAATAACGCCGCCGCGGGTCAGGTAATCCTCCCAACCGATATCAAACAGATCCTCCGAGGAGGTCAGCCGGTACATATCAAAGTGGAACAGCGGGATTTTACCGGAATATTCGTTGACAATGGTATAGGTAGGGCTGGTGATGGGATCCACAATCCCCAATCCCCGCGCAAGGCCGCGGGTAAATGCCGTTTTTCCAGCGCCCAAGTCGCCATAGAAGGCAATCACCGCGCCGGGCCGGAGCTGCCGTCCCAGACGTGCCCCCAACTCCTCCGTCTCATATGCGGAAGCTGTATAAAATTCCATAGCTGATGCTCCAGACATCGGACTGCTCGGCGCAGTCCGGAAGTTCCTTTCGTCTATTATACCACAGCCCCGGCAAAAGGAAAATGTTTTTGTTTACTTCCCATGGGGAAAATGCTAAAATGGTGCTGTAATCCCGATTCTCCGGAAAGGAGCGAACTATGCTCTCAGCTTTTAAAAGGTTTTTCTACCGAACGGACTGGATCCTGCTGGCACTGTGTCTGGCCGCTTCGATTTTTGGAATCATTATGATTGGAAGCGCCTCCAATTACCATGGCGCTTCGACCTATGTATCCAAGCAGATTATTGCGTTGGTGCTGGGGCTGATTCTCTATGTATTTATTTCCTTTATTGACATGGAGATCCTTGCAGAGCATCAGATGATTCTGGTAATCTTCTCTGCAATCTTCCTCGCCATGCTCTATCCCTTCGGCGTGGAGGGCAACACCGGCAATAAGAGCTGGATCTCCATCCCCGGCATGCCCTTTATGATCCAGCCCGCAGAATACTGTAAAATTCTCTACATTCTCGTTGCCGCGCAGATCATGAACATTTATCAGGAGCGAATCAATTCCCTGCCCTCTGTATTCCGGCTGGGGCTGGTTTCCGCTATATATGTGGGGCTGATCGTCATCATCTCCAAAGACGCGGGCGTTGCGCTGATCTATGTCTTTACGTTCATCGTCATGGCGCTGGCTGCGGGGTTCAGTTTCGTCTGGTTCGCCGCAGCAGGGGCCGGTCTGGCGGTCATCGTCCCCATTCTATGGAGCAGCGGTCTGGTGCGGGAGGATCAGAAGAACCGTATCATGGTACTCTTTGACGAAAGCATCGACCCGCTGGGTATCTCCGTCCGCTATCAGTCCTACCGCTCCCTTAACGCCATTTCCGGCGGCGGACTCACCGGGCAGGGGCTGTTCCACGGCACCCAGATTCAGTCCGGTAACGTGCCGGAGCAGCACACCGACTTTATTTTCGCCGCCATCGGCGAGGAGCTGGGCTATCTGGGTTGCGCCCTTTGTCTTGCACTTCTGATCGCCATCATCCTGCGAATCCTCTATGTGGGCAATCACTCCGGCAGCTATTTCTATCGACTGGTGTGCGTGGGCATTGCCGGTACGCTGCTGTTTCAGGTCATCGTCAACGTGGGCATGTGCCTTGGCGTTATGCCGGTCATCGGCCTGACCCTGCCGTTTTTCAGCTACGGTGGCTCGTCCATTCTGTCCCTGTACATTGCCATGGGCGTCATCTCCAGTGTGTGCATGCACCCGTCTCCAGACTCTCGGCAGCGATATCTCCGGCTTCCGGTTTAAGGCAACACCGCACAAATACGACTGCGGATTCTGACGGTCCTTTTTCGCCAGCCTCTCTTGCCGATTTATGCGGTATTGCCCTAACATTCTTGGCAGCTTCCGTCTGATGGACGGGGGCTGCTTTTTCCATGCTCCATGCTATAAGGACAGTGGCTTAGTCCTCCTCCAGCTCCTCCCGCGCTTCCCGCTCGTTGTCCGCGGAGAACAGGAACTGTCCACGAAGATCGTATACCTCAACATGACCTCTGACATTGCGGAATTCATACATGATAAAAACCCCTTTCGGTTCGTTTTCTCTGTTTGTATTCACAGTATATCAAAGGTATTGTACCATAATCGGTACTTTGCAAATAAACATCAGTTTTTTAGCGATTTTCAACAATGATCTTTAAGCTTTCATGAAATCCCCGCCGCCGCCCTTGTACCTCCCTAAATTGTGTGCTAGAATATCGGCAGCGTACAGGAGGCATGCTATTTTGCGAAATTTCAGAATCCTCAAATTCCTGAATCGGGAGCTGCTCCCGCTGCTGGAGCTGTCCCGGTTGCCCCAGTGCGGGGAATATATCCAGCACGGCGATACTACCGTACTGCTCCACTGCATTGCTGTGGCCTATTTCAGCCTGTATCTGGTGCGCAGACTCCACCTTCGCTGCAATGAAACGAGTCTGGTACGCGGCGCGCTGCTCCATGACTATTTTCTCTATGACTGGCATACGCCTGATTCCTCCCACCGGCTCCATGGCTTTCATCATCCCGCCCGCGCCCTGCAAAACGCCCGGCAGGATCTGCCCCTGACGCCGCTGGAGGAGGATATTATCGTCCATCATATGTTCCCGCTGACCCCCAAGCCGCCCCGGAGCCGTGAGGCTGCGGTGGTCTGTCTTGTGGATAAGGGCTGCGGACTGTATGAAACCTTTGGACGCGGCACCTATCCCGGCCTGAGAAGGCTGCTGCGCCACGCGGATCGGCGCACTCCTACGAAAAACTGAAACGCACCTGCTGAGATGGACTCCATCCCAGCAGGTGTATTTGGGTTTTGTGGCTATTCCTCCAGGATCTCCCGCAGACTTTTCAGCGCCTTCCGCTCCAAGCGGCTCACCTGCACCTGACTGACCCCCAGCACCCCAGCCGTTTTCTCCTGGGTCATGCCGCGAAAATATCGCATGCGGATCACCGTCTGCTGGCGCGGCTCCAAGTGGGAAATGGCGTCGTTCAGGGACACCGACTCGATGATCTTTTCCTCGATGCGTTCTCCCGGCAGCAGCTGCTCCAGACTGCACCCGTCCTCCCCTGCCGGACGCTGGAGGGAATCGGCGGGCAGCATCGCCGTGTCGATCACCGCAATCTCCTGCACGGTCAGCCCGGAGGCCTCCGCAACCTCCGACAAGTGCGGCTCCCGCCCCAGCTCCAAGGTCAGCCGGGAACGGAGACTGCGCAGCATGACTGCCTGCTCCTTGATGGTGCGGCTGACCTTGATTGCCCCGTCATCCCGCAGGAACCGTCGGATCTCTCCGGCAATTTTCGGCACGGCGTAGGTGGAAAACTGGGTGCCAAAGGCCGGGTCATAGCCCTCGATGGCCTTTAAAAAGCCCAGACAGCCCAGCTGATAGAGGTCATCCGGCTCCGCACCCCGACCGTAAAACCGCCGAACCACGCTCCAGATCAGCCCCACGTTTTCCTGGAGCAACCGCTCTCTGGCCTCGGTATCCCCCTGCCGTGCCTGTTCCAGCAGTGATGCGGTCAATGATCCGTCCCCCGGAGGGTGCGGGTCATGGTCACTCTGGTTCCCTCTCCCGGCGTGGATTCCACCTGCAATGAGGACATGAACTTCTCCATGATCGTAAAGCCCATGCCGCTGCGCTCCGCACCGCCGGTGGTAAACATGGGGGCGCGGGCGGCCTGCACGTCGGGAATGCCCACCCCCTGATCCCGAATTTCAAGCGACAGCGTCCGATCCGGATAGGTTTCACAGTGCAGGTGAATGCTGCCCACGGCATCGGGATAGGCGTGGACAATGCAGTTGGTCACCGCCTCGCTGACGGCGGTTTTGATATCGCTCAGCTCCTCCATGGTGGGATCCATGGGCGCCACAAACGCCCCCACCGCCGCGCGGGCAAAGGCCTCGTTGCAGCTGCGGCTGGAGAATTCCATGGTCAGTTCATTTTCCGGCTTCATGCTTTGTCCCTCCTCTGATCTCGGCAATCTGGCGGATGCCCGCCGCCTCAAACACCCGCATGGGCTGGGGCTGCACGTTGGCGATCACCAGTCTGCCCCCCAGCTGGCGCATCCTGCGCACTCCCGCCACCACCACCGCAATGCCGGAGGAATCCATAAACGTCACGTCCCGAAAATCGAGCACACACACCCGCGGCAGATAGGCGTCCAGCTTTTCCGTGACCGTTTTCATGGCGTGCTTTGCCTCATGATGGTCGATCTCGCCGGACAGCGTAATGGTGATCTCCTTATCCTGGAGAAAGCTTCTGATGTACATTTCGATCGCTCCAATCCATTTTATGCCATATCATTGTAACAAAAATCCCGCGTACATGCTGTCGAAGCAATGCACGCGGGAGAAATTTTTGATTGACATTTCACTGTGCCATGTCTACCCCAGCAGCCGCAGCGCCTCCCCTGCGCCAAACACCGACCCGCAGACAAGGATCAGATTTCCAGTGTCCTGACCTGCCAGAGTCAGCGCCGATTCCATGGTAGCCGCTGCGTCGCTGGTACAATAGACAGCTGCCGTCCCTGCGATTTCCTCCGGGGCAAGGGAACGGGGAAGGCCCACGGTGCAGCCGATCACATGGCAGGCGTGCCGCGCGATCATGGGGATACAGGATGCATAGTCCTTATCCTTCATCATGCTCACCACCGCGGTGATATTCCGCTCCGGGAACAGGGCTTCCAGCGTCCGGCACAGCGCGGCGATGCCGCCGGGGTTATGCCCCGCGTCAATGAGATAGTCCGGAGTGCCGGGGAAGTATTGGAGCCGTCCGGGCCAACTGACCTGCCGCAGGCCCTCCGTTGCCAGCCCCTCCGGCAGCCCCAGCACCCGGCAAAGCTGCCATGCGGCGGCGGCGTTTTCCATCTGATAGTCCCCCAGCAGCGGAATGAACAGCTCCGTATTCCCGCAGAGGAAGCGGGTTCCGTGCTGATCCTGACAGAGCGGCTTCACATCCGGTGCGGGACACAGTGGCGCGCCCACTTCCTCCGCACGTCGGACAAGGACGTCGTAGACCTCCGGCTTCTGCCGGGCCGTGACCACCGGAACGCCGGGCTTGATGATCCCCGCCTTTTCCCCGGCAATGGCCTCCAGCGTATGCCCCAGAATCGCCGTATGATCCAGCGAAATGGAGGTGATGCAGCAGGCCGCGGGCTGGGAGATCAGATTGGTGGGATCCGTCCGTCCCCCCAGTCCTACTTCCAGCACCACATAGTCGAGCTTTGCCTGCGCAAAGGCCAGAAAGCCGATGGCAGTGACCAGCTCAAATTCGTTCACCGGCTCACAGCCCGCTTCCTCCAGCGCAGTTTCTGCCGACATCACCGTTTCATAGCAGCTTACCATCGCCTCATTGGAGATATTCTCCCCGTCCAGCCGGATCCGCTCCCGGAAGTCCACCAGATAGGGGGAGGTAAACAGCCCCACATGATAGCCGCAGGCCCGCAGTGCCGCCGCTGTCATAGCAGATACGCTGCCCTTTCCATTGGTTCCCGCAATGTGGACTACCCTGAGCTGCTTCTGGGGATCCCCCAGCGCCGCCATCAAGCGTCGAATCCGGTCAAGGGTTGCTCCGCCGCCGGAAAACGTCCGGCGGCTGTGGATGCCCGCCAGTGCCTCTTCATATGTCATTTCAACATCAACCTTCTTTTCGGTAACGCCATAAAACCGCCGCCAGATTGGCGGCGGTTCCATGCAAATCGGATTAAACTGAACATTAAATTCAGGTGAGGTTACTTCTGCAAGCGTTTCTTAGACTCCTCCAGCTGCGCAATCATGGCGTGGAGTTTTTCCGCTTTCTCCTTCTCGCCATTCACCACATTCTCCGGAGCCTTTGCCAGAAAGCCGGGGTTGGAGAGCTTCTTTTCGATGCCCTCCAGACTCTTGCGGTTCTTGGTCAGCTCCTTCTCGATGCGCTGAAGCTCCTTCTCAAAGTCGATGAGCTGATCCATGGGCATATAGAGCTTTGCGTCATGGGTCACGCAGGAGGCCATATCCTCCGCGCCCTCCGGCTCGGTATCGGTGACGATCAGATTGTCGGAGTAGGCCAGCTTCATAATGAACGCCTGTCCCTGCTGGTACACCTTCTGATTCTCGGTGACGATATACAGGGTGGACTTCTTGCTGGGGGGGACGTTCATCTCCGCACGGCGGTTCCGCACGGCCCGGATGGCAGCCATGATCTGCTCCATAGCGGCCTCCTCAGCGGGGAAGTTCAGCGCAGAGGAGGTGGTGGGCCAGGGGGCGATCATGATGCTCTCGCCCTCATGGGGAATGGCCTGCCAGATTTCCTCGGTGATAAAGGGCATAAAGGGATGCAGCAGCTTCAGGAACTGATCCAGCACATACACCAGCACCTGCTGTGCCACGGTCTTGCTCTCCGCATTGTCCGCATACAGCCGGGACTTGGTCAGCTCGATATACCAGTCGCAGTAATCGTCCCAGATAAAGTCATAAATCTTCTGCACCGCAATGCCCAGCTCGTACTTGTCCATGTTCTCGGTGACCTCGGAGATCAGGCGGCCCAGCTTACTAAGAATCCACTTGTCCTCCTGCTCCAGCTTGGAAACATCGGGCAGGCCGGGCTGGTCGATGGTCAGGTTCATGAGCACAAAGCGGCTGGCGTTCCAGATCTTATTGGCAAAGTTCCGCATGGCCTCGCAGCGCTCCACATAGAAGCGCATATCGTTTCCGGGGCTGTTGCCGGTGATCATGTTCATGCGCAGGGCATCAGCGCCGTACTGCTTGACCATCTCCAGCGGGTCAATGCCGTTGCCCAGAGACTTCGACATCTTCCGGCCCTTATCGTCCCGGACAAGGCCGTGGATGAGAACGGTGTGGAACGGTGGCTTCTTCATCTGTTCGCAACCGGAGAAGATCATTCTGGCCACCCAGAAGAAGATAATATCATAGCCGGTAACGAGAACATCGGTGGGATAGAAGTAGTCGAGATCCTCGGTCTTATCGGGCCAGCCCAGAGTCTCAAAGGGCCAGAGTGCGGAGGAGAACCAGGTGTCCAGCACGTCCTCCTCCCGGACGATGTGCTTCGAGCCGCAGTGGCAACACTCGGTGGGATCCTCACGGGAAACGGTGTATTCGCCGCAGTCCTGACACTTCCACGCAGGGATCTGATGCCCCCACCAGAGCTGACGGGAGATGCACC
>CAJKSU010000114.1 GCA_905202605.1 uncultured Eubacteriales bacterium | reverse complement strand
ATTTGGCGCACCTCTATAGAAATTATCTCCGCTTAGGCGGAACACTTCTCCGAGTACCGAAATCTAAGGCATTAGAGCTAGGATTTCGGTTCCTGACTGGAAACGGTCACAGGGCTGTGAGGGAAACCGAGCAGCCTTCCTATGCAGTATGTGCTGCCGAAAAGG
This sequence comes from uncultured Eubacteriales bacterium, assembly GCA_905202605.1. Classification (GTDB taxonomy): domain Bacteria; phylum Bacillota; class Clostridia; order Oscillospirales; family Oscillospiraceae; genus HGM13006. Next base: position 9,028 of record CAJKSU010000114.1, on the reverse strand, counting down.
AGAGGGCTTGTGCAGATTCCAAAGTACAGCTCTGTCCTTTTTGGCAGGGCTGTACTTTTTCGTGTGGAGGGAGTCATTATGCAAAAGAATCTGGAATTTCAGGAGGCGGCTCGGCTGCTGGCGCAGCAGGTTCAGCCGGTCAGCATGGAATATGTACCGCTGACGGCGTCTCTGGGGCGCGTTCTGGGAGAAACCGTGCGTGCAGGCAGCGATGTGCCGCCCTTTGATCGCTCTCCCTTTGACGGCTATGCCTTCCGCGGGGAGGACAGCAAGGATGCATCGCCAGAGCGGCCGGTTACCCTACGGATTTTGGAAGAAATTCCGGCGGGCAGCGTGGGGAAAAAGCGCGTGGTTCGTGGAACGGCGGCGAAGATCCTTACCGGGGCGCCGATCCCGCTGGGGGCGGATTGCGTCTGCAAATTTGAGGATACAGAGTTTACGGAAACCAGCGTGACCCTGCATAAGGCCTATCGCAGCGGCAGCAATATTGTTCTCCGGGGAGAAGATCTCACGGCGGGGGATGTGGTGGCAGAGCAGGGAATGGTCATCGACTGCGCTTTGATGGGGACGTTGGCAACGCAGAATCTGGCGGAGCCTAAGGTGTACCGCCGCCCGCTGGTGGGGATTATCACCACCGGAAGCGAGCTGTGCAGCGTTGGAGAGATGCTCACCGGCGGAAAGATTGTCAACTCCAACCGCTACACCTTCCAGGGCGTGCTCCAGAATGCGGGCTGCGTCACGGAATTCTTCGGTTGTCCAGAGGATACTGTAGAAGAAATTGCTGCGGCTCTTTCGCAGGCAGCACAGGCCTGTGATGTGATTATCACCACCGGCGGCGTATCCGTTGGCGACTATGACCTGACTCCCGATGCACTTCAGGCAGCGGGCGGTACGGTGCTTATGCAGAATATGCAGCTGAAGCCCGGCGGAAAATGCTGCTTTGGCAGCATTGGAAAGGCGTTGGTTTGCTGTCTGTCCGGCAACCCCGCCTCCAGCATGACGGCGTTTTACGCGGCGGTGCTGCCAGCCATTCGGAAGCTCTGCGGCAGAAAAGACTGGGCACTGGAGCAGATCCCGGTGACGCTGCTGGAGGACTTCCCGAAGAAAAGCCCCAAGCCCCGCCTCCTGCGGGGAAAGCTGGAGCTTTCTGGCGGCACGGTGGGCATGCACATCAACGGCGAACAGGGCAACGGTATTCTGCACACCATGGTAGGCTGTAATATATTGGCACTGGTGCCGCCCGGAAGCGGACCGCTGCCTAAGGGAACGGTATTGCAGGGATTTTGGATTGACGGAACTAACGGAGGAACACAATGAAAAAAGTCAGAGTTGAAGACGCAGTGGGTATGACCCTCTGCCATGATATTACCGCCATTGACGACCATTTTAAGGGCGCGGCATTCCACCGCGGTCAGGTGATCACTCAGGAGGAAGTGGAAAAGCTCAAGGACATTGGCAAGAACCACATCTTTATCTGGGAGGAAAACGCCGGGGAGATCCATGAGGAGGACGCCGCCCTGCGGCTCTCCAAGCTGTGTCAGGTAGACGGCGGCGTGTACTCCGGCCCCAGCGAGGGAAAAATGGTGCAGAAGGCGGGGGTGCGCGGTATGTTCCGGGTGAACGTTCCCCTCCAGCGTGCCATCAATTCCATTGGAGATATCACCATCAGCTCCATTCCGGATCACTATCCCGTAGAGGTGGGCGGAAAGCTCTGCTCCATGCGGATTATTCCGCTGACCACGCAGGAGAGCCAGATCGTGGAGGCGGAAAAGCTGTGCCGGGAGGCGGAGGAGCCGCTGATGCAGCTGCTGCCCTATCGGCAGAAAAAGGTCGCCTTTATCATCACCGGCAGTGAGATCTATACCGGGCGGATCCCCGATAAATTTGAGCCGGTGCTGCGGGCCAAGGTGGGACAATATCCTGCGGAGGTGATTGGCTGCAAGATCTGCGACGATGATCTTTCCATGCTGGACGCAGCACTGAAGGAGTTCATGGAAGCCGGTGCGGATCTGATCCTCATGACCGGCGGTATGAGCGTGGACCCCGACGATCTGACGCCTACCGCCATTGCCAATGCGGGAGCGGAGGTCGTGACCTATGGCATGCCCTCTCAGCCGGGCAATATGCTGCTGGTGGCCTATAAGGGGGATACCTGCATGGTGGGCGTGCCCGGTGCAGCGGTGAAGCTGCCTACGACAACGCTGGATGTGGTGCTGCCGCAGATCTTCACGGGCGTGAAATTCACCAAGGAAGACTTTGTACGGCTGGGTGACGGTGGCTTCTGCCAGAGCTGTGACGGCTGCCACTGGCCCAACTGCACCTTTGGACGGTACTAATATATGAAGGATCAGTTTAACAGGGAGATCACCTATCTCCGGGTGTCCATTACGGATCGCTGCAATCTCCGGTGCCGGTACTGTATGCCGGAGGAGGGTGTCTGCAAGCTCAGCCACCGGGAGATCCTGCGGTATGAGGAGATTCTGGAGATTGTTTCCGTGGCGGCGGAGCTGGGCGTGAAAAAAGTCCGTGTCACCGGCGGCGAACCGCTGGTGCGGCTGGGCTGCCCGGAGCTGTGTGCGGAAATTTCCTCGATCCCCGGCATTGAAGAGGTGGTTTTGACCACCAACGGCATTCTGCTGGAGCAGCAGGCGGAGGCACTGTGGAACGCGGGGGTTCGCCGAGTGAATGTGAGTCTGGATACCATGGACCCGGAGAAGTACCGCAGCATCACGGGTGGCGGAGATATCCAGCGTGTGCTGCGGGGGATCGAGGCGGCAAGAAAGGCGGGCATGCAGCCCATTAAGATCAACACGGTGCTGATGGGCGGCTTTAATGACGATGAGATCCCGGAATTTGTGGAAATGACCCGGCAGCATCCGATCGAGCTGCGGTTCATTGAGCTGATGCCCATGGGGCCGGGAGCGGAGTTCGGAGACAACGCGTATCTGCCGGGACAGACGGTGCTGGAGCGGGCGCCGGCGCTTTCCCCAATGTCCGGCGATGGCGGCGTGGCACGGCTGTATCAGCTGCCCGGCGCAGTTGGTCGCGTGGGGTTGATCAGTCCCCTGAGCCGGCATTTCTGCGGCACCTGCAACCGGCTGCGGCTGACCTCGGAGGGGGCGCTGAAGCCCTGCCTACATTCGGCGCAGGAGATCCCTCTGCGGGGGTTGCACGGGGATGCACTGCGGGCGGCAATGATCTCGGCCATTCAGGCAAAACCGCAGATGCATGGAGCGCTGGACGCTCATCACAGCAGTCAGGCCGGACGGAATATGAACACCATTGGAGGCTAAAGCATGGATTTTTCCCATTTTAACGAATCCGGAAGAGCACGGATGGTCAATGTCGGGGACAAGCAGGAGACAAAACGCACGGCAATTGCAGCCGGACGGGTGCTGGTGAACCGTGAAACGCTGGAGCTGATCCGCTCCGGTGGCATGAAAAAGGGCGATGTGCTGGGAACCGCGCAGATCGGCGGCATTATGGGGGCAAAGAATACCCCGCATATCATCCCCATGTGCCATCCCATTATGATCACCGGGGTGGACATTGAATTCCGTCTCAACGATGAGGACTGTGCAGTGGAGATCACAGCCACCACCACCTGCACCGGGGCTACCGGTGTGGAAATGGAGGCGCTGACCGCCGTATCTGTGGCGGCGCTGACGGTGTATGATATGTGCAAGGCGGTGCAGAAGGATATGGTCATCGACAATATCCGACTGCTGCGGAAAACCGGCGGAAAGTCCGGGGATTTCATCAGAGAGGAGCAGGCATAATGGAATGGACAGCGGCAGTGATTACGATCAGCGATAAGGGAAGCCGGGGTGAGCGGGTGGACACCAGCGGCCCGGCTCTGGTGGAGATGCTGAAAGAGGCGGGCTATCAGGTGATTTACACCAAGATCATCCCCGACGAATTCGATCAGATTGCTCAGGAGCTGCGCCATTGCAGCGACGAATTAAAGGTCTGCCTGACCCTGACCACCGGCGGCACGGGCTTTTCCCCCAGAGATATCACCCCGGAGGCAACGCTTTCGGTGATCGAGCGGGAAACCAGAGGCATCCCGGAGGCCATGCGCGCGTTCAGTATGACCATTACGGATAAGGCCTGCCTGAGCCGGGAGGCGGCGGGCATTTGCGGGGAAACCCTGATCGTGAACCTGCCCGGCAGCCGGAAGGCGTCCACTGAGAATCTTTCTGCGGTGTTGAAGCCCATCCATCACGGCATCGAAATTCTCCGGGGAGAAACGGCAAACTGCGGGGAGGAGCATCCCCACCATCATCATGCGTAAGCCGTGATGCGGTAATTTGCTTAGAAATGCACAGCACCGACAGGCGTTGTTCCTGCCGGTGCTGTTTTTATGGAGAGAATAGAATTACTGCTGATCGTACTGCTTGACGGTTACGGTTTCCTTCTCGAAATCAAGGAAGAGCTGGAAGGCGTAGTTGTCCTCACTGGTGTCCCAGATCTCAACGAATTTCGGCGTGACCTCGATGATGATCTCCGTGTCCTCGTGGGAATATTTATTGTAGCTGCCCCAGAGGTATTTTTTGTACAGTCCTTCAAATTTTCGATCCGGCTCATCTACCACCAGACCCTTGTTTTCGGCAATGCCCTCGATCTGTACGCCGCTCCAGCATAGGGCGACGTGGGGGTTCAGGTAGAGCTGCTGGGTTTTGCGGAAATTCTTGTCGGTTTTGAACCAGACCTTGTGATCGTAGAACAGGCAGCTGACATTCCGCACCATCACATAGTCGCTTACGGAGCTTGCCAGCGCCATGATTTTGGAGTCACCAAGCTTTTCAAACATCAGTTCCACGGCCTGATCGAAGGTGAGTTCTTTATTGACGCTAAATTTCATGTTGCATTCCTCCATTTTATTCGAGAATCAGCTTTTTCAGCGGAACGCTGAGCTTTTTATAGACCAGAAGGGTAATCAGCGAGGTGACCACCCGCGAAACCAGATTGAAGGGGATGATCGAGAACGCAATCATGGTGGGGATGTTCTTGATCCATGGGTTCACTGCGGCGCACATGTCGATGATGCCGTCCCAGTTCATGCCGTAGAGCCGGATGTACAGGGGAAAGATCACAAAGACATTGGTAAAGATGGAAATAATCACGCTGATGGCGGTACCCAGTGCAAGGCCGATGACGGCGCCCTTTTTGGTGCGGTGGCGGCGATAGTAGAGCAGCGCCGGAAGCACATAGGCAAGGCTCAGAATCAAATTCATCAGCTCGCCGGTGAGGAGAGAGCTGCTGCCCTTAAACAGCAGCTTCAGGCCGATTTTTACCACAATGATCTCTACCGCTCCGATGGGGCCGAGAATAAAGCCGCCGATCAGCTCCGGCAGGGCGGAGAAATCGAACTCCGCAAAGGGAGAAAGTACCGGCACAGAGAAGCTGAAAAACATCAGCACAAACGCAACTGCGCCGCAGAGAGCCGCCATGGTCAGACGGCGAAGGGAACCTTTTTTCATTGACAAAACCTCCAGAAAAAAATACGCCTCTTTGTAGGCCTGAAAACACCTAGATTCTCTGACTTCATCCAGGCAAAGCAGGCAACAAAGAAACGTAGCATAAATATCTGCGGTTCTGCCGCACTTATCTTCTTCCATCCAGACTGTACTGTTGGTCCCGGAGTTGCACCGAGTCAGCGGCTGAAAACCAGCCGGTCGCGGACTATACCGCCAGTAGGGGAATTGCGCCCCACCCTGAAGACAAAGTATTCAGTTGAGTTCGAGAGCATTGTACATCAACATTCTGAGAATTGCAAGTATTTTTTATGGAGCGTCGGAAGCAGGAAAACGGCATTTTCTGAAATTTCGACTGTGATTTCCGCAAATCCGGTTGCAAATCGGGGAAATTCACGATAAACTGTACATAGAGATTACATTCATCCTGCAAATTGGATGGAATGAAAACAGGAGGATGCAAATGGAAAGCATGACAACGGAATTGCTGGTCATCGGCGGCGGCGCAGCGGGACTGGCGGCGGCGACGGCGGCTGCGGAAAAGGGCGTACAGACAACGGTAGTGGAGGCCATGGCGGCGGTGGGCGGAAACGGCCTGTTTCCCCGCGGCGTGTTCGCAGTGGACAGCGTATTGCAGAGAAAGCGGCTGATTTTTGCGGATACCGACGAGATTTTTAGCCGCTGCATGGAGTATTCTCATTGGAAAATCGACGGAAGACTGGTGCGGCGGCTGCTGGATAAAAGCGGTGACACGATTTCGTGGCTGATGGAGAAGGGCGTGGAGTTCTGCGACGTGGTGCATCATACCCCCAATCAGGCTCCGGAGGTCTTTCATATCACCAGTGCCAAGGAAAATGCGGGCAGTGTTGTGGTGCGGTGCCTTAAGAAATTCTGTCTGGAGCATGGGGTAACGCTGCTGACCAGCACCCGCGGACAGCGGCTTGTAACGGACGATACCGGTGCGGTGACCGGTGCGGTTTGCGTGCGCAAGGACGGCACGGAGCTGGAGATTCACGCAAACCGGGTGATCGTATGCACCGGCGGCTTCTCCGGCAATGAGGAGATGATCCGGCGGTACTATCCGAATTTTAAGCCGGAGCATGTGGCAAAGGGCGGCGGAATGCGGCACCCCGGCGACGGCGTCAGAATGGCGCTGGAGGCCGGCGCGGATATCGAGGGCAACTTTGCCATGGAGATCGCGGCGCCGAAGATTCAGGGCTATGCCGCGCTGAATCTCATTCTGGGCAAGCCCTATCATATGTGGCTCAACCGCTTTGGCCAGCGCTTTGCAAACGAGGGGATCGTCTATAATTTTGCATTGGCAGCGAATGCCTGCCTTCGTCAGCCGGAGGGAAAGATGTGGGTGGTCTTTGGTGAGCAGCAGCTCAGGCAGGCGCTGGGCGACGGCCGGGACATGATTGAGCTGATCCATATTGATCCCAGAGCCGAGGAGCAGCTGCCGGATACCATGGAGAAGGCCATTGCGGACGGCATTATGGTGCGCGCAGAGTCTGCGCAGGAGCTGGCAGCATTCATCGGATGCGACCAGGAGACGGTAGAAGCCTCTGTGACGGAGTATAACGCGTTCTGCATGCAGGGGCGGGATGCGCTGTTTGCAAAGGACAGACGCTATCTGACGCCTCTGGGCGACGGTGCGCTTTACGCCATTCGCGCGGGCGCGGATATGCTGATCACCCACGGCGGCGTACGGGTCGATGAATGCTTCCGGGCGCTGAACAGCCGGTATGAGCAGGTGGAGAATCTGTATATCGCGGGTGTTGATTTCGGCGGCGTGGATGCAGACGAGTACAATGTGGAAATGAGCGGACATGGCTTCGGCTTTGCGCTGAACTCCGGACGAATGGCCGGAGAGCATGCAGCGGAGGCGATTCGGAGTGGAAAGTGACGATTTGAAGTATGCGATTCCGAAAATCAATCAAAATATGCAAGGGTGTTAAATTAAACGTTTCCAAGTCTGGAATCAGCACAACGGTTGGGCACAAAGGTTTTTCTGTCACAACGGGAAAGCGCGGCACCTATCTCAATACCGGAATTCCCGGCACAGGGATATCTGCCAGACGGAAGATCGGTGGAAGCTCGACAGGGCATAGCACTTCCAACAGCCGCGGTTCTACTACGTACGAGGAATTTGATCTCCATATGGACACCGATGGAACCATTACAATTATGCAGTATGGTCAGCCCGTTACAGATGAAGCGCTGATACAACGGATCAAACGCTCGGCAGCATACAAAGAAGAAAAAGCAAGGCTTTCTGCGGAATTAAAGCAGGAGGTTTCCCAGCTGGTGGCATCCCAAAATGAAGCGGCGGAGCAAATGATTCAAGTTGTCCGATATGCGGAAGCTGTTCCCAGCGAGGCGCAGGTTCGTAGAGAGTTGAGCTCTTTAAAGCCCGAAAAATACATGATAAGAGACTTTACAATCCCTCAACCGTCTGAGGCGGAACTTAGAAGTAAGCTTGAAAAGGAAGCCGAAACAGCAGTTGCTACATTTGCCTTTTGGAAAGCAAAAAAGCTGCGGATGCAGTATGTGGATGATCGTTTTCCTGTAAAATATGAGGAAGCTATGAAGGCTTGGCAGGCGCAAAAAGCGGCTTTTGATGACAGTGAATGCTCCCGAAAAGCTGAGATGGATGAAATATACCAGAGACAATATGAAGCGGTAAAGGAATGCTTGGCGCAAACACTGGAAGGGAATGCTGACTATATTGAAAATGCTCTGGACAAATGGTTTCAGGAAATAGAACTTCCTTTGGACTTTGCTGTTCAGTATGAGTATGACCCAAGCCGGAATACCTTGTACATAGACCTGGATCTCCCGGAAATCGAAGATATTCCAGACGAAACTGCAGTACAAATGGCAAATGGAACGATGAAAGTAAAGAAAAAGACACAGCAAAAGTTGCGAGAAGAATATGCACAGTGCGTTTTTGGTTTTTCGGTCTTTATTGCCAGCCACTGCTTTGGAGTATCTATTAAGGTCGAAAAGATCTTAATTTCCGGATATACACAACGCAGAAATAAGATCGGGGATTTGGTAGACGACTATGTGTATTCGGTTGTTTTTGAACGTTCGGGATTTGAAAATATAAACCTTGCACAAGTGGATCCAATAGAATTTTGCACCACGGGGTTTAAAAACCGGTGCAATATGACAAAGACTTTTGTATTGAAAGCAATAGAGCCGTATGAAACTGGTGAAATATCATAATTCTGGATTTTCAGCTCATCTGACAACAGTTTGACAACAAAAACGAAAAAAATACCCAACACAGGCAAGCTAAGTTCCTGTGTTGGGTACATTTGTGGGTACGCCAGAAGTAGAGCCACAAAGAACATGCCGGTGGCATGTTCGACTGGCTCTGTCCCTTCCCAAAAATTCGAGCCTGAGCGAAGAATTTTTGGTGGCGTTGTCCGTAGCTCCACCGGGCAAACGAAAAGCCGGAAACCTAACGGCTTCCGGCTTTCAACAATCTATGGTACGCCAGAAGGGACTCGAACCCCCGACCTACTGATTCGTAGTCAGTCACT
>CAJKSU010000113.1 GCA_905202605.1 uncultured Eubacteriales bacterium | reverse complement strand
TCCGAACAATTTCTCATGTAATCATGATGAAATCAGGGGAAAATGGAAAGAAAATGAGACGAGCTTAGGAAACTAAGACCGTCTCATTTTTTCAAAATTCCATCAGCTGTGCCGTTTCTTGTGAGGTGTCGTAGACGTTTTTCTCGCCTACCAGAACGTCAATTGCATACACAGCTGGTCATTCTGAATGCTGATCTTGGCTGCATTGGATATCACGATATTTCTAAATTCCATCAAATCGCCTGAACTTCATTCTCTTTTCAGGCAGCGCCACTGGGGAATAGTTGCCCAGCACATCCACCTGATATTTTTCGACGCTGAGAAGTGTCTTGCCGCCCAGCCCTGGTTGCTCAAATTTTCGATCATGGTTTTCAACTGATAGTGCCCCGGTTGAAATGTTAAATTTCACGAAGTAGCATAAGCAGTCATTCGTAGAATACTCCTGTAAATCAGCATTCCTGTTTACTGCCTTCAGCTTAATGCCTTTCTTGCTTCTGATGCGAATCAGGTCTTTGGGATACAGTGAGAACTTGAAATAGCTGTCATCCATTACTTTCCACTCCTGCACGCGCTTTCCGGCAACAACAGCACGATTTGGCAGCTCCGGCTTTACAGTATCTGATGTATAAATCGGTACAAAATAGTACCCATCGCCGTCTACATGGAAAACATCCAGCCGTACCATGCTTCCATTGGCTGCAATGCCGTGATTCACAGGAACTGTAAGTGTTGCGCTTTCCTGAATTTTCACCTTTTTGACAATCGGCCCGGGTTCCCCATTGTGCTTTGGTTTATGGAACGGCTCTGCGAATGCCTTCTTCCCATCGCCCCCAAATGCCTTCAGCCGTGCCTTTAATGCTTCGTAAAGCAGGGGGTCGTCTTCTTTTCGGTAATATCCTGCAATTTCCCCGTTTTTGTCGAGTTTTAAATCAGGCAGCGCCGTTTTGGTAACAGTCGATCCGGACCCGCCCTTTTTGCTCCGAATCGTTTCCAGATGCGCCGCCCCAGTCACTTTGTGATTTGGCATTCTGGAAACAAAGATTGGACGGATCTCCTCACTGTTTTCATAGTGCGGCAGCTTGAGGCGGGCGATTGCTTCCTGAGGGTGATCAGAAACACGGGCCTCCAGCTCCAAGCGGAAGCCAGCCCACGGTTCTGGAAAGCGGATATCATCCATTGCCTCATATTGTGCTCTTGTCAGCACCTCACCAGTTTTTATATCCACATAGCCTTTTGCGGTTGCATAGAATCTCTCATGATTTTGGGCATATTTCGTCATTTTCTGGATCATTCCGGGCGTAATACAAGCAATGACGGCTGCATCCATAGCATGATGGAGATCTCCGTCCTCCCGGATTTTCTCAATTCCTAGGCGCTTCCGAACCTGAGCAGTGATTGCGCCATTTACCGGTTGGGTATGTTTTTTCCCGGGCGCCGTTTCGGCAAACTGCAAGTGGTTCTCGATCAGTCGAAAAATCACCTTGGAAAGGTATTGCGTATCCTGTAAATTGCGTTGCTTGAATCCATCAATCTGTGCCTCTGACAGAGACTTTAGCAGGAGGTTCTTACGCTTGCGGTAGCTTCTTACCGTGTTGCTGACCAGTGTTTCGTATTTTTTCCATCGATCGGAGTTTTGACCGAAATACGCATATGGAATACGATTCCCCTTCTGACGGTTTTCGGACGACAGTACCAGCACCTTGTTGCTGTAGCTGTCATCAAAAGAAATACTATATGGAATAATGTGGTCGACATCTACATATCCGGGTTCGAACAGTCGTGCAATGTCCAAGCTTTTCCCTGAGTAGAGACATATTCCGTCCTGCTCTTTAAATAGCTTGAATTTTACGATATCCTGTCCGGTTATGTGGTCACTTTTATATTCAGAAATCTGCGCCTTGATTCGTTCGTTTTTCGCTGCATGATCTGCTTGGCTTTTCTCAATCTTTCCTCTGTCTTTGAAGTTCTTTCCCATTTCTCGTGCAAGCTCGATTCTAACACGTTCCGGCGCACCGTATTGGCGTACAATTGCATTGATGACCTTGATACTCTGCGACACTGCCCGGCGCACCACAGGATTTGTAATTTCCTCAATGTCATTCAAAGACAGCTTGTTCTTTTTAGGAGCAGCGCTTGCTTTACTCTGATTACCGTATGCTTTAGAGCATGCATCACTGTAAGACATTCCGGCCTCAAGATGCGGAATCATTTTCCTGATTGCGGTTACGGATAAATGCATAGCCTTTGTAGGAGAAAGCGGAAGCAACGCACGTATGTATTCTTCGGGAATGCCCGCCTTTCGCAGCTCATCCGTCCTCCGGTCATCGGCTTTATACACAGTCAAGATACGAGCGATCTCATCTCGCTGCTCCCATGTCAAAGTATCTGCTGCCCCTTTTTCTACCGTATCCAGTGCAGTGCGAAGCTGATGATAAAATTGGAGGTGGCCGAACCTTTTCTTCTCTACTTCAGCCGTTGTCTTGTCTCCATAATAGAGAGCATTGAAATACTGATCGTCCGCTAATGCTAGTTTTTTACGGAGCTGCGTATAGGTAAGCGTGCCTGATTTTTTGGAAGCTACAACAACAATATCCCGCTGTTCCTGATTAAGCGGGAACGATGCACCATCAAGCGATACAATTCTCAGGTGATTTACGTCTTGAAGAAGTCGAAAATACTCGGCAGAATAGCTTGCTTTTGGGGCGCGGAGTTTGTCTTTCTCAAAGGTGCATTTTCCCCAGTTTTTTTCGACCTGATTCCCACTGTATGGACTATCGCCGCCTGGACCTTTATCGAAACTGCGCTGGCTGGACCAAACATCCATATACGCGGTTTCAAATGTATCTGAAAACCACAGACTTCCCAGCGAGCGCTGTGCCGCAAAAATCATATGGAGTTCATCTGCGAGCATGCTGCGCTCTGCGGTAACTTTGTAGTCGGATGCTTTGTTGTGGGGAATGAAAATCCTTGAGCCGTCCGGCTGCGTGTAATAGAATCGTTCATCCATGAGCAGCATCTCACCAAACGTGCGGTATCCATGCGCTTTCATGCTTTGCTGGTTTTGCGAGATAGCTTGCTTGATAACGCCATTCTCATTATCTTTGGCTTCTTCAGCTTTGCTGTTCGATTTGTAGCCCCGACGCTGAGCGAAATGAATCAGCAGTCGAATGGCTTCCTCTCTGGTTAGCATATGATCTAATGCTTCCACACGGATTTCATATACCGATTTTTCAAAAGAGGAATTTTGAAACAGCCGAGTCATTTCAGCTTGTGTCATGATACCTTCTTGCTCAATCAAATACTTGATTCGCTCTTTACGGTGCCGTCTGCGGCGAACGACACGCCGACTGCTGCGAGCTTCTCTTCTGGGAGCTGCTAATGACGCACCGGTCTTAGGAACCTCCGCTTTGTCGAAAATTCTGACGCCCAGAGTCTCAATTCTATACGGCTCGCCATCTGAACCATTTCTGAGCACAGCCCAGCCGACCGAGGCAATGCCAATATCGAGTCCCAACGTGTATCGAATAGAATGTGAAGTCATATTCAGCCCTCCATATAGCAAAGATGCCCTAACTGCTAAGGCAGTCAGGGCAGAGCTTCGTGGTGTTTTACCTTATTGCAGTAACACACTTTTTCTCTCGTAGTGGTATAAGAGATATTGTTATTATACCATAACTATTGTATTTTTCAACTTTTTCTCCAAAATATTGTATGATTTGTACAATCACACAAAAGTAGAGTCCTTAAACGGTCAAGTTGACGAACAGCTCCTAAGTCTAGAGCATACCATTTCAAATATTTCCCCATTTTCTGCTGCACGATTCATTAGAAATTAACAGCCACTATGACTGCGCAACACAGCAGAGACCTCCGTCAAATCGGAAGTCCCTGCTGTTATCTTACGGTTATTTTCCCGGTTCTCAGATCTGGCTTGCCGCAGCGAACGCTGTCCGCATGCAGAGGGCTCCCGCCGATACCTGGAAGCCCTCTCTACCTACACCCGCCGCCGTATGACCCAGGCGGCAAAGGCCAGCGTGGACGAGGTGATGTATGTCCCCGCCGCGCTGGCCCGGCATCAGCGCCCCGGTGTTCCGGGCATTCGCAGCACCTTCGGTACAGGAACGGAGCTGCTGAACAGTCTGCAGCTGATGTATTCCCGCCTTGCAAGCCACTGCTGCCCCAATGGGCATTATTTAACGCTGTCTCTGGCTGTGGCCGCAGGGAAGGAACTGGTCTGCCCGGAGTGCCATGGCTCGCGCCTTTCCGCTGCTGCCCGTGCCCCAAAGCTGAGGGGGATCTCGCTGGTTGAGGCCTGCACTATGACGCTCTCTTCGCTGGTAACTTGGATAAAGGGCGTCCCGGACAGTCTCCCGGAGGAAATGCGCCCCATGGCAGAGAGCATCTGTGAGGCCTTTCTCGGCACTGCCAGGCGGCTGCTGGACTTGGGGCTTGGCTATCTGACGCTGGGCGAAGAGGCCCCCAGTCTCTCCGGCGGCGAGGCCCAGCGTCTGAAGCTGGCCAGTGAGATCGGCAAAACCCAGACAGATTCCGTGTTTGTGTTCGATGAGCCGTCCATTGGTCTGCACCCGCTGGACGTGCAGGTGCTTCTGGGTGTTTTTCAGGCGCTTCTGGACAACGGCGCCACAGTGATCGTCATTGAGCACGATCTGGACGTGATCCGCAACGCAGATTTCGTCATCGACATGGGCCCCGGCGGTGGAGAGGACGGCGGCAGGATCGTTGCCGCTGGGACCCCGCAGGAAATCAAAGGGAACAAAGACAGCCTCACCGGCAGATATCTGTAAAATTTCAGAAGGGCAGAGCGGGAATCAAATCCGCTCCGCCCTTTTTCGTAATATGCGATATCCTTTTGCCCGCCGTCTCAAAACGCTTTCCCCAGCCGCACCGGCACGTGTAAAAAACGTCGAACCCCTACTAATATGGTATTCTATTTAAGAAAAAAGTGGTACACTTGGAATATTATACAGGCAGGCACTTGTGTCCGCCGTAAACCGCCCAGTGAAAAGCGGACAATAGAATAAGAGGTACCCACGAAAGAGAGGCTTTGGAACAAAAAGTACATTTATGTAGAGATGACGGCCCTGCAGGATGGAAAGGGCCAGATTCTGATGCTGTCCAAGTGCATCTTTAAGGTGGATGCCCGCAGCGTATAGTAGGGCACTGGCCTGGGTATGCCATTGCGAAGGCACTGGTGGATCAGATGCACGCCACCATTGATGTAGAGAGTGAGGTGAGCAGAGGCTCGGTATTTACGGTGCGGATCCCCTTCCAAATCGCAAGAGCAGAAGCTGTGACCACGGCAGAACCGGAGCAGGGAACCACGCTGGAACGGATCCGCATCCTGCTGGCTGAGGACAACGAGTTAAACCGCATAAACAGAAATTAAACAGGCCGATACATTCGCATATAGTTCGTCAAAAAATTTCGCGCTGCGGTTGGAGGCTGGGCAGATCGGGCAGTATCTCTGCCGTCTATGCAAAGAGAGCAAACTTTCCCTTGCGCCGCAGCAGTCCATTCCTTATAATAATATTTAGGGCAACACCTCATAATTCGACAAGGAGATTTGGCGTGGAATTATGCATCACAAATTTGTTACGAAAGTGCAGGAACACTTTGTTTATTTCAAACTTTTCGCAGCAAATTTGTGGGGGAAAAGGACCGCCAAAGCCCGTAGATGCAATTGTGCGGTGTTCCCTTAGGAATCAAGTGGAAAAGAGGAGATGAAATGGAACTCAAACAGCTGGAGTATTTTTTGAAGGTAGCGGAGCAGCTGAATTTCAGCCGAGCCGCCGAAAGCCTGTATATTTCCCAGCCCGCACTGAGCTATCAGATCGCGGAACTGGAACGGGAGCTGAACGCAGAGCTGTTTGTGCGGGATCGCCGGAAAGTCTCGCTGACCCCAGCGGGCGAAGCCCTGATGCTTCCCGCGCGGGAGATGCTGGGACAGGCCTCCATTCTGCCTGACGTCATCCGAAAAAGTCAGCGTCGGGAAAATGGGATCCTGCGGATCGGCTTTGACAATACCGAGGATCACTACGAATGTATCGGCGTCACAGAAGCGCTGGCGCATTTTGGCCTTCAAAACCCCGGCGTAGAGCTGACCATGATCCGCGCCCCCTTTACCGAATGCGCAGATCAGGTGATATACGATGATCTGGATGCGGCTTTTTTGATCTTGCGCCACCGGGAGCATCTGCCCCCGGATCTGACCTCCCGAAAGGTCTATGAAACTCGAGTGGTCATGGTGGTAAGGGAGGACAGCGGCATCGAAACCTGCCAGGAGGCCGTAGACCGTTTGGACCTGCTGCTGGTAGACGAAAAGCCCCGGGGGAATTCCCGTGTGCTGAAAACGCTGGAAAACATGAAGCTGGAACCCAAAATTCACCGAGTGGACTCCTTGTGTGCCGGTTTTGTCTATGCTCAGATGGGAAAGGGCATCATGCTGCTCTCTGAGGTCTATTATCGGCAGCACCGCTATCCCGGCCTGAAGGCCATTTCCATTCCGGATGAGGCCGCAGTGATCTCTCATGAGCTGGTATGGAACCGCGGGACCAGCAATCCCATGGTAGCGCGGCTTTTAGAGCAGCTCCCGACTGTGATGCATGCATAGCGTCCTAAGGGATCATAGCCCTTCGATCCTTGGAAAACGCCCTTTTTAAGAGAAACCACACAGCCACCGGCTTTGCCGGTGGCTGTGCGGCTTCTTTAGATGGGGGAATCTCTGATCAATCCGTTCAAATGGTCATTGCAGCGTCAAAGGCAGCTCTGGTCACCGTTTTGACATTGCCGACCTTCACGCAGTCGCCTAGCTTTCGGAAGTTTTCGGCGCAGGAGCGGAAGGTTTCCGCCTGCACAGCCAGTGGGCGCATGCCGACTGCAAGGATCACCGTGTCAGCGGGAATCTTGTGCGCCTGTCCGCTGCTGTCTTCATAAGTGACGCCGTCGCTTTCGATCTTCGTGACCTTCGCATGCAAAATCGCTGTGCAGTGGTCATGGACCTGCCCCTCCAGCTCCTCCTGATAGGTTCTCATGGCATCCGGGGCCAGCTGGGGCTGCATTTCCAAAATCGTGACCTGTTTCCCGTTCATGCCGTAATGCACACCGGTTTCACAGCCCACCTGGCCGCCGCCGATGATAACAAGACGATCTCCAACACGCTCAGGTGCGAAGAAGCTGTCGCCTGCCCAGATTACATTGGCACCCTCCACACCGGGAATTCTGGGAATCAGCGGAACGGCACCAATGGCACAGATGACGCTGTCAAAGTGCTGCGCCTGAATATTCTCCGGCGTTGCCTCATAGCTCAGATGTACTGTGATATTGGGGTCCTGCTCCACATGAGAGATCAGATAGTTTTTATAGGCCTTCAGGTCATACTTAAAAGACATAAAGTCGGCGTCATTGAGCTGCCCGCCCAGCACAGGCTGCTTTTCAAACAGGGAGACCCTATGGCCGCGCTGGGAGGCCAAAAGTGCAGTTTTCATTCCGCCGGGGCCGCCGCCGATAATGGCTACGTTCTTTTTTGTGTACTCCTTCGGAATCAGCATATCCAGCTGCGTTTCCCGTCCGGCAATGGGATTGACGGCGCAGGAGTAATAGTGGGTCTTTTTGAAGTCGTCCAGGCAGTGGAAGCACTTGATGCAGGGGACGATATCCTGGGGCCGTCCCGCCCGGATTTTCTCCACTGTGTAGGGGTCTGCAATGGTGCCGCGGGCCATTGCTACAATGTCCGCCTCCCCATTGGCAAGAACGCGTTCGATGGCCTCTGGTTGCTGGAATGCACCGACTGTGAGCACAGGAATGTGAATGTCCGGGCATGCCTTAACCGCCTTGGCCAGATATGCATTGGCAGCCTCGGGGAGGAATCCCGTGGGATGGGTAATGGCACGAAGTCGGGGTTCCCGGACAACGCCTGCGGAAATATGGGCAATGTCAATGCGGTCCTGAATGAGTTTCAGAAACTCGATGCAGTCATCAATCTCGAAGCCGCCGGGAACACATTCTGAGCCGGAAATACGATACTCGATCAGAAGATCGTGGCCCACACGCTGGCGGATCCGATCCAGCACCATCAGGGGGAACCGGGCACGGTTTTCCATGGAGCCGCCGTATTCATCTGTGCGGTGGTTGGAGCGTGGCGAAACAAATTCCTGCAGCAGCGTACCGTGCCCGCCGTGAATCAGCAGCGTGTCAAATCCGCAGAATCGGACGCATTCGGCCAGAGCCGCATAGCGATCCGCCAGCTTGTCCATTTCCTCATAGGGCATTTGATGAAAATGCAGGCCATCATTTCGTACAAAGTCGGAACATCCATAGATGATTTCCTTTTTGGCTTCCTCGGTGTATTCCCCCTCAGAGCCAAAGTGGATCAGCTCGTAGGATGCCTTTGCGTCATAAAAATGAATGGCATTGGTAAAGTGGATAAAGTTCCGCCAGCCGGTAGGATCTTCAATGTCAAAGTTGGAATGAATTGGATTTCGACCGGGTTGATTGACCTGCTGGCCGCCGCACTCGATCTGTGCAGCCCCGCCCTTTGCCTTCTCCAAATAGTTGGCGATCATGGCCGGTTCCGGATAGGTGGGGGCATTGTTTTGAATCATATGCCCCATGGACGGGGCGGTGAAGATTCTGTTTTTAAACGTCACGCCGCCAATGGTAATTGGCTCAAAAATATGAGGGTAATAGGAATTCATAAATGGTTTTCTCCTTCACAGGTGTCTTTGTGTGGAGCCGCCTGCAGAAGCTTTCCTCCACTAGTATAGAGATTTTTCCGCAAAATAGGAAATACATCGTTTCGATTGCAATGATCGTAAAATCTTATGATGCCAAAAGAAATCAAAAAAACCGCTGATTTTACGCGCTGCGCAGAAAATGGCCTTGGAAATACAGCATTTTTCTGCTTTGTGCAATTTGCAGGGAGAACGCTGTAATAAAAACTTTCGATCAACTTCATCGAAAAATCATATTTCCCTTTTGTGTGGCCGCCGGGTAAGATCAAATGTGTGTGGAGCCTCCCGCGAAGGAAACGACAGACAGGAGGAGAAATCATGACCAAGGCAAGTAAAAAAAGTCTGATCAGCTGGATCGTGACCCTGGGACTTCCCATATTGATTCTGCTGATCCCCACCAGTGAGGCCTTTACCGGAGACATCCGGATGTTCTTTGCCATTACGCTGATGGGCATTGCAATGTTCTGTTTTGATGAAATGGAAAATGCGGTAGCTGGTATTTTAATGATGACCCTATAT
>CAJKSU010000112.1 GCA_905202605.1 uncultured Eubacteriales bacterium | reverse complement strand
GCCACGGCGGGGCTTTTTCTGTTCAGCCGCAACCTCCTCCTGCGGCTTTTCCTCCTGGGCCTGTTCAGCCGCTTTCTCGGGCTGGCCGGGAGCGGGAGCCTCCGGGGTGGGCGGTTCGGCCTGTTCCACAACGGGGGCCGCTACCTCCGGGGCGGCGGGCTCGGCCTGTTCCACCGTATCACGGGCAGCCGCCCTGCGCTCCGCCATCAGCTCTTCGATTTTGTCAAAGGACACGACCACATCACCGGGCTCGGATACCGTTACCCCAGCCTGTTCCTGCGGGGGTGCCCCAGCGGTCAAATCCGGGGACGGGGCATCGGTGCCGGGAATATCTGCGGCAGGAGCCTCGGGAGTAATCGCCTCGCCTTCGACGGTGGGAATATTTTTCTTTTCCTCCACTTGCTAACCTCCAATCTTTCTGTAATTTTGCACAAAAATGAGCTTGAAAATTTTGTACTTATTTTTTAGAAAATTTCTGCCTCCTTCCGAGCTTTCCACGCAAAAAGGCCGCCCGTTGTCTTGACCGGGCGGCCTTTTGCGTAATGTGATAGCTCTGTTTTATTTTGTCGGGTCTGAAAACCCTTGTATTTACAGCGTTCCTAATAGGAAGCAATCATATGAAATATTCATCCGTTGCCGAAGCCATTCCTGATTCCATGATCCGCAGTATGATGGTGCGTGCCTCCGAAATCCCTGACGTGATTTCCTTTGCCGTAGGCGAGCCGGATTTTGCCCCGCCCCAGGCCGCCATTGATGCCACCAAGGCGGCGCTGGATCGCCACGACACCAAATATGCCCCCGGCGCAGGCGTTACCGAGCTGCGGGAGGTCTATGCGGACTATATCGCCAAAATGACCGGCGTTCCCTATACGGCGGAGAATATTGTGGTGACCGCCGGCGGCATGGCCTCATTGTTTCTGGGGCTGATGTGTATACTGGATACCGATGACGAGGTGCTGGTGAGCGCTCCCTATTTCTGCAACTATCATCAGATGATTGCCATGTGCCACGGCGTTACCGTCCCGGTGGACGTCTATGAAAAGGATGATTTCATTCTGACCCCGGAGGCCGTGGAAAAGGCGCTGACCCCAAAAACCAAGGTGCTCATGCTCAACTCTCCCTGCAACCCCACCGGCGGCGTGATTTCGCTGGATGCTCTAAAGGCGCTGGCAAAGCTGGCAATCAAGCACGATCTCTTTGTCATCAGCGACGAGGTTTACCGCCATATTCTGTTCGACGATGCCGAGTACCACTCCATCGCCTCACTTCCCGGCATGGCGGAGCGGACGCTGATCGTGGACAGCTGCTCAAAAACCTTCAGCATGACCGGCTTCCGTGTAGGCTTTGGCGCAGGCCCCGAGCACCTGGCCGCCCTGATGACCAAGCTCACCGAGGGCGTCTATTCCAACGCCGTTACCTTCAGCCAGCATGGCGCCATTGCGGCCTTCCAGCAGGCGCTGGATCACTGTGAGGAGATGCGGCAGGAATTCCAGCGCCGCCGGGACTATATCGTTTCCCGACTCAACGCCATGCCCGGCATCCACTGTATTCCCCCGAAGGGCGCATTCTACGTATTCGCCAATGTGGTCGGCACCGGTCTTCCTGCGCAGGATTTTTCGGATCAGCTGCTGGAGCAGGCCCATGTTGCCGTAGTCCCCGGCGACAACTTCGGCTCTATGGACGGCGCACGCTATATCCGCATCTCCTATGCCACCAGCATGGAAAACATTAAGGAGGGCATGGATCGGATGGAGACTTTCTGCAAGTCCGTCGTCAAATAATGCATTAACATCATTTTGCTCTTTTATCATTACATAATCCCGAAACGCAAGGCATGCTGCACAAGTCTGTGTGTTTCGGGATTATTTCTGTACTTTTTTACGTATATCCGGGTTTTTTCTTCATTTTCATTGCCTTTTGAAATTTCTTACATACTTTTCCCATCGTTGGTTTCTTCTTTTGTTGAATTTCATCATGAATTCAATCTTGACTTAACTTGCAAAAAGTTCTATACTTAGTCCATCCATACAAAGCAAAGGCGCTTCTGATTATCCCCACCGGGATCTGCCAGAAGCGCCCTTTCTGCTTTTTCATGGTGATCGGATCAAGGATGATTCGGTTCCATGTTCCAAGAGGAGCATTGCTATGAAAACAAAACTCCGGAAAAAGCTTGTATGTGCCGTTCTGTCCGTATGCATGGCGGCTTCCATGGCAGCCTGCGGCTCTGACAGCAGCAGCGCAACCGCCGCAAGCTCCGGCGCCAATCATCATACCCCTGAATTTGACATTGCTGAGGAGGGACTTCTCTATGGGGTTGCGGCTGCCTTGGGTTATGTGTTAAACTATTTTAGCTGTCCGCCGGGTCTTTCCGGATTTCAGCCCGTCTCAGGAAGCATGGAAGATCTGATTCATCTGGTTCGGAATGCGTAAGGAGGAGCAACCATGGCAAAAAACTATGTAGTAACCGTTGGACGGCAATTTGGCAGCATGGGACGTCCCATTGCAAAGCGCACCGCCGAGTTGCTGGGCATCGAATACTATGACATCGACATTGTGGAAGAGGTCGCAAAGCGCATGGACATGCCGCTGAAGCTCATCAGCCGGGAAGAGGAAGAAGCCAACCACAAATTTGGTGCTTATGGAAAAATGCTCTTTCCTCTGGGCAGCGGCACCACTGAGCTTCAGCACTTCAATATGACGCCCCTTCAGGCGCGTAAAATGTGCGCAGATGTCGACAAGGCTCGCCGTGCTTATCACCTGCGGTATGCAGGCTATGAACCGATGGATACGGAGCACATGGATTTGCTGCTCAGCAGCACCGCGCTGGGCATTGAAGGCACCGCTCAGGCTCTTGCTGCCCTGATCCGTCGCCGCTTCGACGAGCCCGCTTCCTGATAAATCTTTCCCATTTGGAGGAACTCCCTATGAAAATGATTGCATATGCTGTGGACGAAGCAGAGCGTCCGATCTTTGAACACTATTACCGGCAATACGGCATCGATCTGGTGATGACTCATCAGCGTCCCCATCTGGAAAACGCCGATCTAACCATCGGGGCAGACTGCATAAACGTCCTGTCCGAAACCATCATTACTCCGGAGCTTTGGGATATTTACCATAAAAACGGCGTCCGTCTGGGAGTAACCCGCTGCGTTGGAATGGAGCACATGAATGCAAGCTACGCCGCCACATTGGGTATCGGCGTCCGCAATGTCAGTTATTCTCCTTCCAGCGTTGCGGATTATTCCATCATGATGATGATGATGGTTCTCCGGAATATCAAGCCCATTTTGCTCCGCAGTATGGGGCAGGACTTTTCTCTTCCCGGACTGCGAGGCAGGGAGCTCCCCAATATGACCGTTGGCATCATCGGTGCAGGACGAATCGGAACCACCCTTGCCGCCCATCTTTCCGGCTTTGGCTGCAAAGTGCTCTACTGGAACCGTACTCCCAAGGATAACATTCAGGCAGAATATCGCCCGCTCCCTCAGCTGTTGTCCGAATGCGATATCATCTCCCTGCACCTCACCTCCAGCGATGACACCTACCACTTCATGGATGCGACAAAAATTCGTCAGATGAAGCCCGGTACAGTACTCATTAACACGGCACGTGGTGCGCTGGTAGACTCCGATGCATTGATTGACGCTTTGGAGCAGGGGCAGCTTTCCGGTGCGGGACTGGATGTGCTGGATGGAGATCGAAACATCTATTACAGTGACCACAGCAACGTCATGCTGAAGCACCACCAAATGGCAATCTTAGGCTCCATGCCAAATGTGCTGCTGCTGCCGCATATGGCCTATTTTACCGATCAGGCACTGGAGGACATGGTACACAATTCCCTGATTGCCGCGCAGGAGTATTTTCAGGCGCAGTCCTGACACCAGCATATCGGTCATCTTATACGGTCAAAGCCCATTGGTTTTGACCGTTTTCCCTTGTACCGCATATCCAAAAAACACTTCGCCCTCCGGCGTCAGGCTCACGCCCTTGTTGGAACGGTCAAAAATCGTGATGCCCAACTCCTGCTCCAACTCCCGGATCGCAGCAGTCAGGCTGGGCTGCGAAATATAGTGCCGTTTTGCCGCCTCGCTGATGGTACCGGCCTGCGCCGTAGTCACCACATATTTCATCTGCATCAGTGTCATAGGATTCACTCCCTTCCACGCCATTTCTCACGGCATATCACAGTTTCGGTTGATTTTCCAGCCCGGATATTCTTCCCGCCGTCCGATTCTTTCATTTATCAAGGTGCCGATTGACGTTCTGAGGATCACTTTGTATAATAATATGGAAATCGAATTGTAATTGGTTCGCGGCAAACCGCCGTAAATCCAGTAATTCAGAAATAAGCACGTTGGGAGAAGTCTATGCCTCAATTTCGAAGTAAAAATCCCGGACGCGATATTCTGTCCGGAATTATCGTTGCGCTGGTATCCATCCCCATTTCCATGGGCTACGCACAAATTGCGGGGCTGCCCGCAGTCTATGGTCTGTATGGCTCCCTGCTGCCCATTCTGGCCTTTAGTCTGCTTACCACCTCGCCGCAGTTCGTGGTAGGCGTGGATGCAATGCCCGCCGTCATGGTGGGCAGTCTGCTGGCGGGCTTTGGCATCGCGGCAGAATCCGATGCCGCCATGCAGTTGGTGCCGCTGGTTTCTATCCTGACTGCCCTGTGGTTTCTGGTTTTCTTTCTGCTCAAGGCCGGACGAATCGTGAAATACATCTCCACCCCTGTGATGGGCGGATTTATCTCCGGCGTTGGCCTGACCATCATCCTCATGCAGCTCCCAAAAATGTTTGGCGGCAGCGCAGGTACCGGCGAGCTGTTTGCACTGCTGCCCCATATCTATCAGCAGCTGCCCTCGTTCCATCCGCTCTCTGCCCTGCTGGGCTTCGGCACCTTTGCGATGATTCTGCTCTGTAAAAAGTGGATTCCCAAGGTTCCAATGGCGGTCATTATGATGCTGGTAGGTGCGGGACTGCAAGCGATATTCCATTTGGATGCCTACGGCGTAAAGATGCTGTCCGCCGTGTCGCCTGGCCTTCCGCACCTGATGCTCCCCGGATTTTCCTATCTTGGACTCTATGGGAAGGATCTGATCGTGGAATCCCTGAGCATCGCTGCCGTGGTCA
This sequence comes from uncultured Eubacteriales bacterium, assembly GCA_905202605.1. Classification (GTDB taxonomy): domain Bacteria; phylum Bacillota; class Clostridia; order Oscillospirales; family Oscillospiraceae; genus HGM13006. The sequence continues at coordinate 4,140 of CAJKSU010000112.1, read as the reverse complement.
TGGCGCAGACTCTGCTGGCCTCCGGCAGCTATGCCATGAAGTACGGTGATAAGCTGGACAGCAACCGCGAACTGCTGGCCTATGGCGCCATGAATCTGGTCAGCGGCTTTACCGGCTGCTGTCCCATCAATGGCAGCGTTTCCCGCAGCGGCATTGCCGATTCCTTCGGATGCCGCTCTCAGCTCATGAGCCTGTCCGCCTTCGGCACCATGCTGCTGGTGCTGCTGGTGGGTACGCCGCTTCTAAAATTCCTGCCGGTCCCCATTCTCACCGGTATTGTTATGACGGCACTCTGGGGCATTCTTGATTTTAATATGGCGAAAAAGCTGTGGAAAACCAGCCGCAATGAGCTGTTTATCTTTCTAATTGCTTTTTTCGGAGTTCTAATTTTTGGCACCATATATGGGGTTATGATCGGCGTGATTCTGTCCTTCTTCGAGGTTGCCATTTCCGCGGTCACACCTCCGGCTGCCTGCATGGGCGTCATCCCCGGTCAGGAAGGCTTTTACCCTCTGGAACGGAACCGGGACGCACTGCCCCTTCAGGATGCGGTGATCTATCGGTTCAGTGGGAACCTGTTTTTTGCCAATGTGGATCGGTTCCAAGCCGATCTGGAAGCCGCCATCACCTCGAATACACGTGCGGTGATCGTGGACGCAAGAGGAATCGGCAGAATTGACCTGACCGCCGCAGAGCGGCTGCTTCTGCTCCATGAAAATCTGCGCAGGCAGGGCATTCAGTTCTACTTAACCGAGCATGACGGCTCCCTCAACGATCAGCTCAAGCAGCTGGACGCCGGGGATCTCCTGATGGAAGGGGCCGTCCGGCGAACCATCTCGCTGGCTCTGGAGGATACAGGCATTTGCCCGCCCTATGCGCTTGCCGACACGTCCACCGTTAGAGAAGCCCTGCCCTCCGAAACCTCGCTGGATCAGCTGGTTGAATTCGAGTGGCTTTTCGGTTCGGATGCAGAGGACGTCATGGAGCAGTTTGCCAGCGAGGGAATTCATCAGATTCTGGAGAGTAAGAACGCTCTGTCCGCTGAAGATCAGGTGCTGGAGCACAAACACAGCACCAGCAGCTGGCACCTGCTGGCGCCCGGTGACGAAGAACGCTTTTTGGATCATCTGGAAATGCACCTGGAGGAGCAGCTGAAAACAGGCCGCTTCTCCGAGGAGGAAATCGCCCGGTTGGTACATCGTGCTGAGGTACACCGGCAGAAAATCGAGTCGCACTTGGCAGAAAAAAATCCGGAGCTGCTGGCTCGTGTCCGACTCCGCACAGAACAGCATCGAAAGCATTTTGAATCGAAAAACCCAACTGCCTACCATCATCTGCTCCAGCTTCAGAAAAAGGAAGAAATATCCACGGATGATTCCGAGTAATTCCACATCTTTCGGGGATCTTTCATTACAAAGCCAGCTATGAAATTATATGATTTCATAGCTGGCTTTGCTGTATATACCAAAAGATATCTCCAGATATATTTCGATTCCAGCTCCATCCAAGTCTAATGGTTATTCCACAACGGCGGGATGCTCCATCAGCACATTTTCCACTTCATAGGGTCCTACTCGGAAACCGCCGGTCTTGATAATATCATCAAAGCGGCCGTGGAACCAGTACCTGCCGTTTTCGTCCATGTAAGCAGCATCACCCGTATGGTATACACCATCACGCCAAACATAACGATACTGTTCTTCGTTATCAAGATATGCGGTAAACACACCGGGCTGCTTGCCGGCCTTCTGGGGAACGATGACAACCTCACCGATTTCGTAGGCGTTGACAGGTTTTCCGTTCTTTCCGCGAAGCTCAATATTATAAAAGGGCGAGGGAGTACCCATAGAGCCAGCTACCGCATCGTAGCCTTTGAAATTTGCCATCAAAAGCGTTGTCTCGGTCTGACCGTATCCCTCACAGAGCTGAAGTCCGGTGCGCTCTGTAAATTTGCGGAATACTTCGGGTGCTAACATTTCACCTGCGGTTGTTGCATGCTTAAGCGACGGCATATCAGGAACGCCTTTCCGTACAAGGTAACGGTAAACCGTAGGAGGTGCGCAGAAAGAAGTTACGCCATAGCGGTTGATCACAGCGGTTAATTGTTTGGGTTCAAAGTTGTCGAAGTCATATTCGGGCTTATCGGTCATATCCCGCAGCTTCCTCACGCCGATACCGCTATATGTAAATCACTCCTACCGGGTTTTATGAGATTGCCCTCTCACTTTCTCTTTGCCGAATTTTTTTGCGAGATTCCCACAGTTTTTTGCTCGTTTCCAAAATATTTTTCGGAAGCAGAAGAATTTGGAGGAAGGCGGCATATTCTTTGGAATGAATTCTCATGCGCTATTGACAAAACTATCATCAGGATGATATAATATGGTTGTATCATTACAATGATAATGGAGGCTTCATATTATGAGCGTCATTCAACTGCTTCATGGAACCGACCACATCATCGAGGTTCCGGATATTCATATTGGTAATCCGCACAACGACTATGGCATGGGTTTCTACTGTACCCGCGTCGATGAAATGGCTCGTGAGTGGGCCTGCAAAAAGAACACAGACGGTTTTGTCAACAGCTACGACTTTGACACGGAAGGACTGAAGGTGCTGAATCTGTTGGACGGAACGCATACGGTCCTGAACTGGATGGCTCTTCTGCTTCAGTTCCGCACCTTCAAGCTGGACTCCGAAGTTGCCGTTGATGCAAGGGACTATCTTATTGGTCACTATTCAATTGATTTAACCGGCTTCGATGTTGTGATCGGCTATCGGGCAGACGATTCCTATTTCCAGTATGCAGAGTCCTTTGTGTCCAACACCTTACCGCTCAGAAGTCTGAACAAGGCTCTAAAACTGGGCAAGCTCGGCGAGCAGACGGTTGTCATTTCTCAAAAAGGCTTTGATCGGCTGCACTTCGTGAATGCTTATCCGGTCAGCAAGAGCGTCTATTACCCCAAGTTCTTGGATAGAGATACCAAAGCGAGGGATACTTACCGTAAAGAGATCAAGAAAAGCAAGTCTTACCGGGACGACATCTTCGTGCTGGATATCTTGAGGGAGGAGATGGCTGGCGATGACCCACGCATACAGCGAATCTTATTTGAATAACGCCAAGGATCGTCTTTCCTCTTTCTTCGACTATGCAATCAACGACTGCAAGCTAAAACCGGATTGGATCACAGCACTCTTCATCAATACCGGCTACGCCGAACAGTTTGAACGAGGCAACCCCGCCTATGTCGCAGGGATGTCCGGTGTTGAGCTGGCCCGTGCGGTCATCACAAAGGCATACGGTCCAAAGGAGCTGCCAGCACCAACCAACGCAGAGGACTGCTCCCCTGAATATTGGGCCGGTTGGGCAGTTGCAGAGTACCAATGGTTTACCGGCCGTCGTTTCAAGGACATCTTTGAGCGCATTCCACTTTCCAAGATCATTGGGATGTATTCCGTTTACCACGAGATGGACATTACAAGTTTCATCGATACCATGGAGGAACTCTACAAAGCAGCGGAAGGCGACTCTAATCTGAAGCGCATCCGTGAAAACCGGGGCTTATCTCAGGCAGAGCTTGCAGAGCAGTCCGGCGTAAATCTGCGCAACATTCAGATGTACGAACAGCGGGTCAATGGCATTGACAAGGCGCAAGCAAACATCCTCTACAAGTTGTCCCGTGTTCTCGGCTGCAATGTGGAAGACCTGCTGGAAAATCCCATGATGTAATTTCATTCCGCACCTGCTTCGGCAGGTGCATTTTCTATGTCAAACCACTCGTGTCATCCCAATTTGACCTACGCATTTCCTAAAATTTTCTTCAGCTTCTTCAGTGCATCATCCCTTTTTCTATAGATGCTCGACTTAGGCATTCCGTATTTTCCATAAACTCCTTAACAGGCACCGTGGATTCTGTGAAGAAAAAATCCTGAATGATGGCTCGTTCTTCCGGGGCCAACATTTTCAGTGCAGTTCTGACCCGCTCAATATCCATACGCTGCATACTTTTTTATTTGAACTGAAAGTAATGTCATCAGGTGTAAGCGTTAAATTCTTTTCCGACCACTCCGAAACAAGCTCCGGGTGTACTTCTGCTAAACTGTTATTCATAGCCAAACCTCAACCTCCTTGTGCTTAGA
>CAJKSU010000111.1 GCA_905202605.1 uncultured Eubacteriales bacterium | reverse complement strand
TACGCTTGATCTCACGGGCAACCAGTCTCAGTGCCTCATCCCAGGAAGCACGGCGGTAGCCGGACTTGCCGCGGTTTTCGGTGTTGCGGTTCTTGCCGTCGGGAGTTTCCACAAAATCCTCGCGGATCATGGGGTACTTGAGGCGGTCATAGGCATAGGTTTTATCGCGCTCGCAGTAGCCAAGCAGGCTCATGGTGGTCTTTCTCTGAGGGGTATATTCCTTGCCCCGTGCCTTAATGACCCAGCCTGCGGGATCGTCATCAGTCAGCACGATGGGGCGCACGCGGCGAATCACGCCGTCGATGGTGTGAAGGGTCATAGGGCCGCCCACACATACGCTGTGAGTAATCCGCTCCTTTTTGGAGTCGGAACGCATCGGTATTTTTTCCATAATGTGCAGTCCTCCTTACTTCACTTCGATCATCTGACGGGCGTAGTCACTCTTGGGGTCGATCTCCACCATAGTGCCTACATACTTACCGTCCTTGCGCTCAAAGCAGCGCATATCAAAATCCTCGATGACGGGAATCCAGAACACCCGTCCGTCGGGGCCCTGATAATGCTTTCCCGCATGGAACTGGTGCAGCAGCATTTCCACCGGGCCGCCGGGGGCATCTGCCCTCTTCTGTGCGGTGGCATAGTGGAGATTCAGGAAGGTGGGGTCGATGACGCCATACTTCTCCATGCGCATGGGGCCAATGTCCTTCCAATCGTCGGTCATGGAGCGCATGGTCTCCACAATTACATCATATACGTCGGTGCCGGGCATACCGCAGCCCTCAAAGCCCTCATACCAGACCCGATAGCCGTTCATATGCTCACTGGGATGATCCTTGAGGATCTCCTTCACCTTTGCAACCAGTTCGTCCTTCTCCATGGTAACAATTCCATGGGGAAGCCGAAGTACGTATTTTTTCACAAGATCCATTCTGCTTCCTCCTCTTATCGGATCACATTATGACGAATCAGTGCTTCCATTGCCGCTTCATTACCGACCATGGCCGTTTCCCCCTCGCCATAGCTCCAGTCCACAGGAAGCTCCACGGATTTTGTGATCCGAATCTGCCCCAGCACAGCTCCGGTGCCATGATACATCTCGCGGAATTCCGCCGCGGCCTTTTTCAGCGCCTCGTCCTCATTTTCCGCCAGAACAAAGCACTTTGCGGTGGTGCAGAACACATATTTCGGTTCGGTGGGCTTTTCCAGCTGCTTCTTCTGAGCCTCACAATAATATTTTTGCATACTGCCCCTCCTTAATACATCCGGACGTCGGGAACTGTCCGGCCGTTGATCCAGGGATCATATTTGTTGAGGAACGCCTGATCGTCGCCGGTCAGTGCTTCCAGCCCCAGCTCAGAGGGATGTACCCAGCGGAATGCAGTATAGACGCCTGCTTTCGGCTCCGTCTGATAGGTGTCCACAGCCTCATAATACCAGTGCTCATCGCACTTGGTATGGGTGTTATGGGTAATATTTCCGCAGGGAATATGCTCCACCGTGCCATCCTTCCGGTATTTCTTTCCCTGCATGATTTGCTTTCCCGCCTTAGCTTGAACGCCCAGTGTTTCCCAAGCCGTGCGGATTACTGCAGTTTCCGGTGTCTCGTTGACCCGGATATAGCCCTTAGGCAATTCCCAGCCGCCATCTGGCCGCTGACATACCAGCACATCTCCGGTAGGCCCGGCATGGTGCTGCAGCAGAAGAGAAATCTCGATCATTTCTATGCACCTTCTTCCATGTTCAATCAGAGCGTATACTGATGCTCTGCCAGCTGATAGCCCTCGGACTCCAGCTGTGTTCCAACTCGCTCCCGGAACTGACGGACAGTTTCCTGCCATACATCCCGGTCAATGCGGCGTACCTCCACGCCGTTTTCCATGACGCTTGCCCATTCGGTAAAGCCCCGGCGGGTACTTCTACAGACAAATTTGTAGGTTTTCAAGATTTAGCCTCCCTCTGTATGATCTTCACTGACCGCGTCCTGCCAACTCATAAAGTCCTGATCCTCGGCAGGCAGCTGCCCAGTTGCGTCCAGATAAGCAATGATTCCCCGTTCTGCCGCCACCATGGCGCCCATGGGGTTCATGTGATCCTTGGGTGTGATTTCAAAGAGTCCGTCGGCAAGGGACGCCAGATTTTTAAACATGGCGCGGTTGCGCTCGTTCACCGGAAACGCCTTCTGTCTGCCGTCCTCCGCATCCATCTTGTGGATAAAGCACTGAAAGTTGTGCCGCAGCACCAGCACATACATGATCTCCAGTCCTGACTGCACCGCAGCAATCTTGCCGCCCTCCAGCACCTCCAACAGCTTTCCGCCGTCCTTTTCCAGCGGGCGAAGCTCCACATCGTTGTCGTGGTTCTCCCGTCTGTCTCGCTCCCGGCTGTGCCGGACCTTTTTTTCATCGCTCATAAAGCCTGTTTACACCTCGCCTCCGTATTGCCGGAGCCTTCTACGCTCCGCCGTTTTGGAACCTCAGAGATCGCTGCAAAACGCTGAAAATGCTTTGGTTTCACATCTTTGAATATTCTAAACCATGGAACAATACCAAAGTCAAGGGGCATTTTCCGTTATTCTGCACAAAATCCGCAGATTCTTTTCCACACTTTCGGTTCATATGCATTGTAGCACATTTCTGTCGTTCTTGTAAATGGGAGGGTACAGTCTTCCATTGAAAATCGAAAAAATTAACTACTGTTTATACCCTGTTCACAAACGGCTGTTAAAATAGAGAAAAAGAACGCATGGAAAGGCAGGTGAAGCCAGATGAGAAGACGAAAATCCATTTTAACCGGGCGAAACGGTCCGGATGCTCTTTCTATGGCTGCCAGCCTTAGCGCCTGCTTTCTGCTGATTGTCGCCATGTTTGTCGGCGGTGTAGTTAGCTCGGTTTTGTGGCTGCTGGCGTTCATATGCCTGATTTTCTGCTATTTTCGGATTTTCAGCCGCAATGTGGCAAAGCGCCGAGCTGAAAACCAGCGTTTTCTCACCCGAATTGCCCCGCTAACCCAGCTAAAAGCCCGTTATCAGGAGAAAAAACGCCAAAAGAACCTCTATTGCTTCTTTAAATGCCCCCAGTGTGGTACGGTTCTGCGGGTTCCCAAGGGCAAGGGTCACATCCGCATCACCTGCAAGTGCTGCGGTCACGTATTCGAAAGGAACAGCTGATGTTTGGATATATCACCGCCGATCCCTCAGCGCTGAGTCAGGCGGAAATTGACCGGTACGGTGGCTGCTACTGCGGTCTTTGCCGCTGTCTGAGCCATCGGCACGGATTTACCGGACGCATGACCCTGACTTATGATATGACGTTTCTGGTGCTGGTCTTGTCCTCCCTCTATGAGCCGGAGGAGCAAAGGGACGCAGGGCGCTGTCCCGTGCATCCCATCAAAAAGCGCAGCTATTGGCAGAATTCTTTTACGGATTATGCCGCAGATTTGAACCTGATGCTGGCATGGTGGAACTGTATGGATGACTGGGAGGACGATAGAAACCCGGTGAGCCGGGCTTTTGCCGGGTTGCTCACAAAAAAATGCCGCCAGCTGGAGCAGCAGTATCCCCGGCAGGCCGCCGCCATCCGGGACAATCTCGCCGCCCTGCATCAATATGAGGACGGCTCTCAGGTCAGCGCCGACGCCGCAGCGGAATGCTTTGGCCGGCTCATGGGCGAGCTGTTTGTATGGCGGGAAAATGACCACTGGGCCGGAACACTGCGTTCTCTGGGCGAAGGCCTTGGGCGCTTTATTTATATCATGGACGCCTGCATCGACTATCACAGCGACGCCACCCATCACCGTCCCAACCCCCTCAGAGCCTATGGTTCCGCCCAGCGCACACGACAGGGGGATTATGATCTGCTTACCATGCTGCTGGGTGATGCTTCCATCGCCTTTGAGCAGCTTCCTTTGGAGCAGGACCTGAACTTAATGCGAAATATTCTATATGCCGGTGTCTGGCAGAGATACAACAAGGCGTTTTACCGGCGGGATAAGAGAGAAATGAAAAAAGGAGAACACACGTCATGAGAGATCCCTATGAGGTTCTGGGTGTTTCCAGAAATGCCAGCGAGGACGAGATCAAGTCCGCCTACCGCAAGCTGGCAAAAAAATATCACCCGGATCTCCACCCGGGCGATAAAGAGTGCGAAAAGAAGATGAATGAGATTAACGCCGCCTATGACCAGATCAAGAACCCTCAGGCCCAGCGGCAGAGCTATCAAAGCTCCAGTCAGAGCGGCTATGGGAGCAGCGGCTATGATCCCTTCGGCTTTGGCTATGACCCCTTCGGAGGCTATCAGCAGCGCCAGCAGTACAATACTCAATACGAGACGCGGGATTCTACCGACATTCAGGCTGCGCTTCATTATATTCAGGCCGGCGCCTTCCCTGAAGCCCTGAACGTGCTGTCCTCCATTCCGGAGGCGGATCGGGATGACCGCTGGTATTATTGCAGCGCTGCTGCCAACTACGGAAAAGGCAACCGTGTCACCGCCATGGAGCATATCCGCAAGGCCATGGACATGTCCCCCGGCAATTCGGAATACCGCCAGCTCTATCAGCTGATCCAGTCCGGCGGCAGAATGTATACCAATACCGGCAGCCGCTACGGCTTCCAGTCCAGCAGCAGCTTCTGCAATCCTATCTGCCTGTCCTGGTGCCTGTTGAACGCCTGTTGCGGCGGACGCGGCTTCTACTTCTGCTGTTGAGGTGACAGAAATGAAATTACCATTTGTAGCCCGTGAGGCACTGGAGGCCGCAGAGCAAAAGCACGCTGAGCTGAATCAGGAATACCAGAACTTCCGCCGCCGGAATGCCAGCGTGCAGGAGACATCTTATTTTCAGGGCGGCAGTGATGCACTTAAGGCCATGCTTCCGATTTACGACAACCTAAAGCTGGCGCTGGAGCAGCCCTGCGAGGATGAGGCCTTCCGCACCGGCATTGAAATGACGCTGAAGGAGCTGGAAAAGACCTTTTCCCGGCTGGATGTCCACGAGATTCCTGCGCTGGATGCCGCCTTTGATCCCGCCCTGCACGAGGCCGTGGAGCATATTGAGGATCCGGAGCTGGGAGAAAACACCGTAGTCCGTGTAATCCGAGCCGGCTTCACCAGAGGTGATACCGTTCTCCGCCACGCACTGGTGACGGTCGCCAATTAACAAAACGCCCAGATTTCCAAAGCAGCTTGGAAATCTGGGTATTCTTTTACTCCGCTTCCTCCATGGGCTGGGACATGACCTCGCCGAAAAACCGGAGCAGCGGATTCTGGTTCCGCCGATCCCACACCATGCTCAGGGTGATCTTTCCATCCAGCGGCATGGAGGTAATGCGGGCGTCCATAGCAATGCTCATATGCTCGTCGAACACCGCAAAGCCCTCGCCCCGCAGGACCGCCTGATAAATGGAGTCCCGGTTGGGCAGCGTCACCGGCACCGGCTTGCAGCCCTTGTCCATGAATTGCAGCATCACCAGCTGGAGCGTGACCGGTGTTTCCTCCTCCTTGGGCAGCATCAAAAGATTCTGCCCATCAAAGTCCTCAATGGTCAGCGGCGTCCCCTCCGGGGCCAGCAGCCCCTTTCGCACAAAGGCTCTGCCCCGAATATGGTTGACCAGCTGCACATCCAGATTGTCATAGAGCTGCACGCTGGTTTCCGTACACAGTACCACATCCAAATCGCCGCTCTGCACCCGGCTCTGGAGCTTCCGGAAGGTGTCGCTTTCAAAATACAGCTCCGCCATGGGATAACGTTTCAGTGCTTCCCGCCGGAATTCCATCAGCTGGCGGCTGAAATCCCAGCCCACGCCGATGCCCACCCGGAGCTTTAGATGCTGACTGCCGGACAGGGCTGTGGCGGTATGCTTTGCCTCCTCCAGCCCTCTGGCCGTATGGAGAAAGAACTCCCGGAACACCACCCCCGCAGGGGTCAGACTGAGGCTGCGCTTATTGCTGCGGTCAAACAGCGGAACGCCCAATTCCTGCTCCAGCAACTGCACCTGACGACTCACCGAAGGCTGCGATACATACAATTCCTCCGCCGCCTTGGAAAAGCTCATGGATTCCGATACCTTGAGGAAATAGCCCACCTGCAGAGAGGTCATATTCGTTCCCGCCTTTCTGTTTTCCCTGCATATATCTTAGCACATTTATAGCCATTTGGCTATAAAAACTTCGACCAACTGGATATTGGAACGTTCCAAAATTCCGTGCTATTCTGTAGCCATAAAATATCCCTTAGAAAGGACTATGGCATATGAATCGTTTTACAGGAAAAACAGCCATTATCACCGGCGCCAGCTCCGGCATCGGCGCATGCACCGCAAAAACGCTGGCAGCAGATGGTGCAAATCTTGTGCTGGCTGCCCGCCACCCGGAAAAGCTTCAGGCCACCGCTCAGGAATGCGCCAAACTTGGCGCACAAGTACTCACTGTCTGTGCCGATGTCAGCCGGGAGCCGGACTGCGCTGCCCTTGCGGAGGCGTCAATGGCGCGGTTCGGCGCCATTGACATTCTGGTGAATAACGCCGGAATCGCCGACAAGCACCGTCCCATTGACCGGCTGGACGTGGACTGGTACCGTCACGTGCTGGAGATCAATCAGAATTCCGTCTTTTATATGATGCAGGCCGTTCTGCCTCACATGAAGGAGGCCGGAAAAGGCTCCATTGTAAACATTTCCTCCATCGGTGCGGTCCGCTCCAATTCCGGCCTCGCCTACACCACTGCAAAAACCGCCGTGATCGGCATGAGCAAAAATGTTGCGCTGGAATTTGCCGCCGGAAATATCCGCGTCAACGTGGTCTGCCCGGGTCCGACCCCCACGGCGCTGAACACCCCGGAGCAAATCGCCACCTTTGCTGCAGACTTTGCCGCCCTGTGCAACAGCCATATGGCGCTGGACGGCGTTCCCCAGTGCAGCGTACAGGATCAGGCCAATGCCATTGCGTTCTTTGCCTCTGATGCTTCCTCTGGAATCACCGGTCAGGTGCTGACCGTGGATCATGGGATGACTATCTAAATTATATTATAATGAAAGGAACAGGCATGCCGCGCTTTCCGGCATGCTTGTTTTGTCTCGTTATACGTACCCGTACAGTCCCCGGACGGAAACCTCCCCGGAGTACACCACGCTCGTCTCCCCGGTGTCATACCGCACGATCAAACCGCCGTTTTCATCAATGTCCAGCGCCGTCCCAGTTTTTCTGCTCTCACCTCGAATCACCTGCACCTGCCGCCCGATGGTAATGCAGTCCTGCCGGTAACGGTTCAGCCACTCCCGTTTTCCAGTCACCAGCTCCCGGCTCACTCGATAGAGTGCGCGGGTCAACTCTGCCGCCAGCAGGCACCGGTCTACCGTATGCCCCAACTCCATAGAAAGGCTGGTTGCCACGCTCTGTACCTCCGGCGGAAAATCTGATACTCTATGGTTGCAGTTGATACCGATGCCGGTGACCAGATATTCCAGTGTTCCGCTTTCCCATTCCACGCTCATCTCTGTGAGAATGCCCACCAGCTTTTTCCCGTTTAAGATAATGTCATTGGTCCATTTGATGCCGGGGCGCACCCCAGCCGCCGCCTCGATGGCGTCGCAGGTCGCCACCGCCACCATTGCCGTCATATGGCTGACCTCTGCAGGAGCACAGTCCGGGCGCAGCAGCAGGGAATAATACAGTCCCACGCCCTTAGGCGAAGCAAAGCTCCTCCCCTGCCGGCCTCTGCCGCCGGTCTGCTCGTCGGACATGGCAACCGTACCGTCCGGCGCGCCCTGACCCCCCAGAACCTTCAGATAATTATTCGTTGAGTCGATGGAATCCAGCACAATAAGATGCCCATGCCATGGGTGATCCTCCAGCAGCCGCAGCACCCGCTCCCGTTCCAGCGGCTCCGGCTGCACCGTCAGTCGGTAGCCCCGCCGGGTAGCCGCCTCAATGCCGTAGCCCTTTTCCCGCAGACGGCTGATCTGCTTCCACACCGCTGCACGAGTGATCCCTAACTCCTGACTCATCGCCTCACCGGATATATAACGCTCCCCCGCCTTTTGCAGAAGGGAAAGCACTGTTTCCTGTTCCATTGTAAACCTCACCTCAGTTTACATTGTATCACATCCCCCGTTTTTTTCAATCCCGCTGCCCGCACAAAAAATTTTCAAGGTGTAAAGCTTTTTCCCTTGACATCCGGCGCAAAATGGTGTACAATCTTGCCTGTTAAGTCTCAGACCTTTACAGGCATGCAGGAGGACGACCATGGAACTTAGTACACTCAGCCGCACCCTTCTGTTTGACACCTATGGAGAAATGCTTACGGAGAAGCAGCGGCTATGCTTCGATCTCCGCTATAATCAGGATCTATCTCTGGGTGAAATTGCCGAGTTGGAGGGCATCAGCCGTCAGGCTGTAAGAGACAATATCGTCCGCACTGAGGCGCTGCTTCAGGATATGGAGCAAAAAATCGGTGCGGTAGACCGCATGCTTCGGCTGGAGGCCGCTGAGCAGCAGCTGCTGGAGGCAACGCAGGCTGCCGAAGCGCTGGGCGACTGCGGAACGGTCATCGCCAAGAAAATTCAAACCGCACTTTCTGCCATCAAGGAGTGATCGCATGGCGTTTGAAGGATTAACCGAAAAGCTCTCCGCTGCATTCAAAAAGCTCCGCAGCAAGGGGCGGCTCACTGAGGCGGACGTAAAGGACGCCATGCGTGAAATTCGTCTGGCGCTGTTGGAAGCCGACGTCAGCTATAAAGTGGTCAAGGACTTTGTCAAGAAGGTTACGGAGCGTGCCGTTGGCAGCGATGTACTGGAAAGCCTGACCCCCGCGCAGATGATTGTAAAGATCGTCAATGAAGAGCTAATCGCCCTGATGGGCAGCGAAAATTCCAAGATTACCATTGCCCCAAAGCCCCCCACCATTGTGATGCTGGTTGGCCTTCAGGGTGCAGGTAAAACTACCAATGGTGCCAAGCTTGCCGGTCTGATGAAAAAGGACGGTAAAAATCCGCTGCTGGTTGCCTGCGATGTATACCGTCCTGCCGCCATTAAGCAGCTGGAGGTCGTCGGCGGTCAGTTGGGGATCCCTGTCTTCCAGATGGGTACCGCAAATCCCGTTGACATCGCAAGGGCTGCGGTGGAGCATGCCAAAAAGGAAGGCTTCGATATGGTCTTTCTGGACACCGCAGGCCGCCTTCACGTGGATGAGACGCTGATGGAGGAGCTTTCCAACATTAAGGAAGCGGTGCAGCCCGATGAGATTCTTCTGGTAGTTGACGCCATGACCGGTCAGGATGCGGTCAATGCCGCCACCGCCTTTAATAATCAGCTGGACATTGACGGCGTGATGCTCACCAAGCTCGACGGCGACGCCCGCGGCGGCGCCGCGCTCTCC
>CAJKSU010000110.1 GCA_905202605.1 uncultured Eubacteriales bacterium | reverse complement strand
ACATGTTCAACATCTCCGCCGGTGTCATGGAGGATCTTTATACCTGGATTATCATGCATCCCAGCATGTTCCTGCCCCAGGCCTGCAACGCCTATCTGGCCGAGGCCGTGAAAAAGGCCGTCAAGAAGCCCGTCTCCTGCGTGGGCGCCATCTCCGATCCCGACGTGATGGAAGACCTGCTGGAAACCGGCAAGGCAGACCTCATCGCGCTGGGCCGCGCACTGGTTGCCGACCCCGACCTGCCCAATAAGCTCCGGGACGGCAGAGAAGACGAGATTCGCCGCTGCCTGCGGTGCTACTCCTGTCAGGGTCAGATGATGAAGACCCGGAATATCCTCTGCACCGTCAACCCCGTGATCGGTCAGGAGTACGAGACCAAGCATCGTCTCCCCGCAGCCCACAAGCACAAGGTTGCGGTCATCGGCGGCGGCCCGGGCGGTATGCAGGCAGCCATTACCTGTAAGCAGCGGGGCCACGAGGTCGAGCTCTATGAAAAGACTGACGCGCTGGGCGGCGCACTGAAATTCGCCCAGCATGAGACGTTTAAGCATGACCTTTTCCGTTTTGCCCAGTGGCAGGCTCACCAGCTGGAGTTGCTGGAGGTTCCGGTACATCTGAATACCGAGGTCACCGCCGAGTTCCTGGACAATCTGGATGTGGACACCGTAATCTGTGCCGTGGGCGCCAATCCCATCATCCCCAGCCAGTTCGGCATCCCCGGTGACAACTATATTCTCGGCACCGACCTGTTTGAGGACGGCGTGACTCTGGGCAAGAAGATCGTCATCATGGGCGGCGGTCTGGTGGGCTGCGAGACTGCCCTGCATCTGGCGGAGGAAGGCCATGAGGTCACGGTCATTGAAATGGCTCCGGAGATTGCCATGGAGACCACTGCGGCTCATCGCCGTGCGCTGAAGGTTCGCATGGGTCTGTTCCCCGAGAAGGCAGGCGGCCAGAATACCGCCCCCGGCCTGATTCCGCCCGTGCTCCAGGTTTCCACCAAGTGCAAGGAAATTACCGCTGAGGGCGTGATTGCCATTACCCCCGACGGAAGCGAGACCCTGTTCCCCGCCGACACCGTGATCTGTGCCCTGGGCCTCCGTCCCAGAAGCGCCCTTGTAGATGAGCTGAGAAAGACCAAGCATGTGTTCCTGCCCATCGGCGACTGTACCAAGACTGCGCAGGTCACGCAGGCCGTTCGTTCCGGCTATGATGTGGCAGTGGGCTTAGACTAAGCACAGAGGCTCATACCCCCTCTGTCACCTTCGGTGACATCTCCCCTTTCAGGTGAGACAAAACGCTGCGTATCAACAAATCCCCCCTGTCAGCTGCGCTGACAAGGGGGTTCCAACGGGAGCTGCAAAATACAGAAACGGGCGTATTGCAAATTCGCAATACACCCGTTTGTTATTTGACTTTATCGGGGTCGATTCGATTGGATGCAAGCCGCATCGTGCACAAGCCATTTCCTCCGTCACGAAGTAACACCGTAGCTGCCCCATTTCACTCAGCCGCAGGCTGAATTTCATATGTCGGAGACATATTTCACTTGACCGAAGGTCAAATTTCGCTGGGGCTTACAGTCCCCTATACACATCGCAGATCAGCTTCACGCACAAATCCACCGGCAAGAGGTCACTGTTGAGCATCATATGATAGGAATTGGGGTTATTCCAGTCCATGCCGGTATAGTTCTTATAATAGGCCTTTCTGGCCTTATCCGTACGCTTCAGCAGCCGCACCGCTTCCTTTTCGCCAAGGGAGAACATCTTCATCGTCTCCTGCACGCGAACGTCCCGGCTGGCATGGATAAAGATATCCAGCACATCCCGCCGCTCCCGCAGCACGTGGTTTGCGCACCGGCCTACGATCACACAAGGTCCCTGCTCCGCCATATGCTTGATGAGCTGAAACTGAACCTCCGCAATCTGTGCTGTGGTGGGCAGTGCGGAACTGGCGGTGGCATAATAATGCGCCGCCTCTGCCTGAGAATACTCAAATCGGGAGGCCAGCTGTTCATCGGTGGCCTCCACCCGATCCACCTGAACGCCGCTTTTTTGCGCCGCCTCAGTAATCAGGAATTTATCCACATAGGGAATATGTAGCATCTGCGCCACCTGCTGGGCAATTTCACTGCCGCAGGACGCAAACTCGCGGTTGATGGTAATGATCTGATATGCCATAGCCATGCCTCCTTCGCTGTTGTTCCGATCCTCTTTCTTTATTATACCAGAGCATCTGGAGATGTAAAGCATGCGCAGCCACTCTGCTTACAACGAAATTTTGTGAAAAATCTCCGGATTCGATGTATCGGGCGGCCTTTCCACCCGCTCTATCAAGCTGAGAATCAAAAAGCTGCACACCAGCCGGAGCTGATCCCGCTGGCTCTCGCAGCGAAGTCCAAACAGCTCCTCCACCTGACTGAGGCGATAGCCCAGCGTGTTGACATGGATATGAAGCACCCTTGCCGCCTTCCGCTTATGGAACAGCCCCAGAGAATAGATTTTCAGAGTCTCCATGAAGTTCGTCCCATGCTCCGCATCATAACGCCGCACCGCCAGCAGCTCCGGGGGAATAAAGGCGACAGCATCCCGTTTTTCCATCAGCGGCATAAACAATGGCAGAGGCATCAGTTGGGGAAAAGCCACCGCCCCAGCCATCCCCATCCGCTCGGCCATGGAGGCGACCAACAGAGCTTGCCGATAGTGGCTGTAGACCGTATGGAGCATATGAAACCGGTCGGAAATCCCCAGAAGCATATCCTTATTCAGAAAAAACTCCGTGAGCTGCTTTATGAGATAGGTGTCCCGCACATCCTGCTCCTGAAATACCGTAGGCAGACCAGTGCATAAAAGTACAATGGAGTCCCCATGAATCAGGCAGATCACATTGTGGTGCTGCTGCTGGAGCTGCTGCACCGCCTCCTGAGCAAAATCCCGCTGATCAGGCAGTGCCCCCATGGGTACCACACAGATGACATACATGGGTGCAAGGCTCCCTTCCATGCCCCGGGTAATCACCGTCTCCTCGGGCAGATCCCGCCCTTCCTCCAGCAGGTTTTTGAGCTTTTCCGACAGAGAAATGCTCCAGCTGCCAATGGTGCGGGTTCTCGTAGAGGCGCGCACCCGCACCGCCTGCAATATCATCTCCATGAGCCGAAAATCTTCCTGCGCAGGGTTGTCCTTCTCCCAAAAGCACAGCACATAGCCCCGATTCCGGCGGTCAAGGATTACCGGCGACAGCAGCCCCCGGAAGGGCGTTCCGTCCACAAAGCGCCCCTCCCCCGGCTCCGGCTCCAGCTCTCCCAGCAGCGCCGTTTTCTGATCGCTGCTCAGCGCCTTTTTTTCATACAGCATATCCCACAGAGGAATGCCCTGTGGGGTATCCGGCGACATATTCACCAAGTGAAAATACTCGTCCAGAAACAACACCGGACGGTCAAAAATTTCATGAGCCGCCTCAATCACCCGCTCCATATAGGGGCCGCACACCGCATGGAACAGCAGCCGGTTGGCCTTGTCCATTTTCTCCGAACCCATAGAGCTTCCCCCTTCCGTTTTCATTTGCTCCTATTAAACCAGATTTCGTCGAAAAAAGCTCCGTCATGGCACACAAAATGACCTTGTGTTTTTGTTTTTCCCCGTAGATTACAAAAAAATGACCAATGGGTGCAAAAAATCATAGCTCCATGTCAAAAGCGTATACCTCACCGCCGCAAAATCTGTGATAGAATAGACATAGAAATCTGCCGGAGTACAGATCCGGTATTTAGAAAGGAATTGACGCCATGTTTGTGATTGACCGTTCCCTGTGCGCCTGCTGTCATAACTGTGCCAGTGACTGTCCCATGCAGGCCATCGACTATGTGGGAACCAAATATCAGATCGATCAGGATCAATGTGTCCAGTGCGGTCTTTGCGCCAAGGTATGTCATACCGGTGCCTGTCATGAGGTCCCCAGAACCGCCCCGGTGGTGACCCAGCATGATCCCATCCACCTAAGCTGTGATGTGGTGGTGGTTGGCTCCGGCTCCGGTCTGGTTTCCGCCGTCCGCGCCGCACAGGCCGGGAAAAAGGTTATTGTTCTGGAAAAAAGCCATAAGCTGGGCGGCAACACGGATTTTGCCCACGGCTATATGGTCACCTACTCCAAGTGGCACGAGACGCTGGGCATCCCCGATGAGCGGGAGGGCGCGGTGAAGGCATTTTCGGAGCGCTGTAACGGCGAGATTGCTGAGGATCTGCTCCGCTCCGCCGTCTACGGCACCTGCGACTTCTTTGACTGGCTGTGCGGGCTATGCGACATCACCAAAACCTACACCCTGAAAAAGGCCACCGACACCGATTTCCACGGCCCCATGTTCGGTCAGGGCGTGCTGGAGATGTCCGACCGGCAGTTTGAGAACATGCTATGTCGGGACGATGCCATCGGCCCCGGCTGGGGCGGCACCCATGTCAAGCACACCATGCTGGATGCCATTGAGAAGGACAATCTGCCTGTTAAGATTCTCACCTCCACCGCCGCAAAGCATCTGGAGCTGGATGATAACGGGAAGATTTCCGGCATCATTGCGCAGGATCCCGGCGGCGAAATCCATATCCACTGTAAGGCCGTGATGCTGGCCTGCGGCGGCTTCGGTCGGAACGACGAAATGCTCAAGGAATACTGTGATTTCGACTTCTTCGGCGGCGAAACGCCCATTCATCGTTTCTCCGTTCCCGGCGACACCGGCGACGGCGTGACCATGCTCCGGGAGCTGGGCGTGGAGCCGGATCCCCAAAAGATGTTTGTCAGCATGTTCGGCCCCAAGCACCACCCCTTCAATAACTCCATTGCCGACTTTGCGCTGGAGCCCGAGTTCATTCAGGTAAACCTTAACGGCCGCCGCTGGGTGGACGAGACCAAGGGCATTATGAACGGCATGAGCCAGCTGATTTCTGACCAGCCCAAGGAGATTTCCTACGCCATCTTCCCCTATGACCAGGTCAAGGCCTGCGCCGAACGGTATGTCAGCACCCCCGCTTTCGCCAACAAGGCAAAGTTCTATGCCACCTGGGAGGAAGACCTGGAGGAGGAGAGCAAGCTGGACACCCCCGTCAAGAAGGCCGACACCCTGGAGGAGCTGGCAGTGCTCATGGGCGCAGACCCAGCCGCCTTTATTGATGAGATCAAGAAGTACAACACCTTCTGCGAAAAGGGCGTGGACGAGGACTTCGGCAAGGACAAGAAGTTCCTGATCCCCATCCCGCTGGACAAAGGCCCCTACTATGCGGTTTACGGTCAGCGCTTTTCTGAGGCAGCCATGGGCGGAGTCACCGTCAACGCCAAGTGTCAGGTGCTCCGGAACAACGGCGAGATCATCCCCGGCCTCTATGCAGGCGGCGACTGTACCTCTGCCATGCACCGGAAGGGCAAGCTGGCCCCCGTGTCCGAGCTTACCTGGGCCATGGCGTCCAACTACATCGCAGGCGGCAACATGACCGCTTACCTTGACGGCAAGGAAGAAAGATAAGGAGGTGCCGACTATGTTTATGCCTGATAATTCTGTATTTGTTCCGGTAGAACACCCCAATATGACCGGAGAACGCACCCAGAACGCGGTGCTTCCCATGGAGGAACGGCTGACCTCCTTCCAGGAAATTCAACAGACCTATACCCCCGAGGAGGCCGCACGGGAGGCAAGCCGCTGCCTGGGCTGTCCCAGAAAGTGGTGCTCCGTCCACTGTCCCGCGGGCATGCCCGTGCCCGATTTCATCCGGAAGATTCGGGAGGAGGACTATGAGGGCGCTTACGAGCTCATCACCTCTGCCTCCACCCTGCCGGAGTTCTGCTCCCGGCTCTGCCCGCAGGAAAAGCAGTGCCAGAGCGAGTGTACCCGTTCCATCCGCACCCAGGCCGTGGGCATCGGACGGCTGGAGCGCTTCGCCGTAGAGATGCACTATGCCTCCGGCAAGGAGGAAACCGTAGCTCCCGACACCGGCAAGACCGTAGCCGTCATCGGTTCCGGCCCCAGCGGACTCAGCGCCGCCGTAACCCTCCGAAAGCTGGGCCATCGGGTAGTGGTCATGGAGGCTCAGGAATGTCCCGGCGGCCTTCTCCGCTACGGCATTCCCGGCATGAAGCTCCCCAAGGACGTACTGGATCGGAAGATCGACGCTATGACCCGCATGGGCATTACATTTATGACCGGCATTACCCGCACCGCCGACGTGCTGAAGAACTATGACGCAGTGGTGCTGGCAGTGGGCACCGGCAACGCCCGTATGCTCAAAATGGAGGGTGCAGAGCGCGCTCAGGGCATCCATAAAGCAGTAGACTACCTCTCCGGCGAAGGAACCGCTGCGGGCAAGGACGTGGTCATCATCGGCGGCGGCGACACCGGCAACGACTGCGTGGGTACCGCCATCCGTCAGGGCGCCAAGTCCATCACCCAGATCGAGATGCTGCCTCAGGTGACAAAGCCTCAGGTGATCTATAATCCCCTGTATGAGCAGCCCAAGGAGCAAAAGTTCGATTCCTCTCAGGAGGAGCATTTGACGAAGTTCCTGAAGGATCCCCACATCTATCAGGCCACCGTCAAGGCCGTGGATACCGATGAAGCAGGAAACATCACCGCCGTGCATCTGGTGCATCTGGAAAAGGGCTATGACGAGCATAACCGCATGACCCTCACCGAGATTCCCGGCAGCGAGGAAGTCCTCCCCTGTGGTCTGCTGGTCATCGCGGCTGGCTTCCTTGGCCCCAAGGCTGAGGTAGCCGAGGCCTTCGGCGTGGAAACCACCGCCAGAAGCAACATTGCCGATACGAACTACGCCACCAACGTAGCAAAGGTCTTTGCCTGCGGCGACTGCCGCACCGGTCAGAGCCTTGTGGTCAAGGCCATGGTAGACGGTCGGGAGTGCGGCAAAGCCGTTGACGCATTCCTAAAGCAGTAACTTCATAAAATTTAGGCGCACTGCAAGAAATTTTGCGGTGCGCCTTTTTTCTTCTTCTCATTTTTCTCGAAATCTTGTACAATGAACCTATCTGATTTTTCGTCTATATTAGTAGAACGTTCCGATGCAATTCCACATAAATTGGCGGCGAGGATTCAGCCAGAGATTTTTCGTCGCAAAAAGGCAGTTTTTCGCAGGCATACTTTGTGTATGTCAAGAAAAAATAACACATTTCCGGCGGAAAAGAGCGGCTGTAGCCCGACGACACATTTGTGTGGATTTGCATCAAAAATGAGAGGAGACTCCCCATGAAGGATGAAGAAATCTATCAGCTGTATTGGAAACGGAACGAGCAGGCCATCACTGCCACCCATGAAAAATATGGCGGCTGGTGTCAGGGCATCGCCTACCGGATTCTGAATGTCCGGGAGGAATCGGAGGAGTGCGTCTCTGACACCTATTTCACCGTGTGGAATCAGATTCCTCCCAAAAAGCCGCGGGTATTCCGGGCATGGCTGGGAAAAATCACCCGGAATCTGGCGCTGGATCGGTACCGCTATCTCACCGCCGAAAAGCGGGGCGGCACAGAGACGGCGCTGGCGCTGGAGGAACTGAAGGACTGCGTGTCTGGTGCGGAAACGCCCCAGGGGCAGTTGGACGCCAAGGAGGTCAC
The DNA here is from genome assembly GCA_905202605.1 of uncultured Eubacteriales bacterium. Taxonomy (GTDB): domain Bacteria; phylum Bacillota; class Clostridia; order Oscillospirales; family Oscillospiraceae; genus HGM13006. The sequence continues at coordinate 1,778 of CAJKSU010000110.1, read as the reverse complement.
TGAAGTGATCCGGGCATTTTTAGACCGTCAGCCGGAGACACAGCGGAATATCTTCCTGCGCCGGTACTGGCACATGAGCTCCATCCGGGACATTGCCGCCGCCTATTCCATGAGTGAGAGCAAGGTCACCTCTCTGCTCTTCCGTCAGCGGAAGCAGCTGAAAACCATGCTGGAGAAAGCGGGGATCAACGTATGACTTCCTTTGAACTTTTAAAGCTGCTGGGAAACGCCCAGGACGACTACATTATGGACTCCCGAAAACGTCCGTCATCGCCCAAGCGCCCGCCGGTTCTGAAAATTGCGGCACTGGCGGCCTGCGCCGCGATCCTCATCGGCATTGGCAGCACAGTGCTGTACTTAAAGCCTTGGGCATCATCGGCCAGCTCTGCTCCCGGCTCTGATACCGAAACCCTGTCCTCCCCTGCCCCCTCCGAGGTAGCGGCGTCAGGCTCCGAGCTTGCCCCGGCGGCATCCGCCGATCCGCTGGATTCGGATCATATCACCCTGCTTGCCGCCGCCCAGATACCCGCCATGGCGAAAACCACAGAGGAAGAGAGCGAGATATGGAAAAATAATCAGGTGTCGGACAGCACGGACTACGCCCTGAGTGCCTTTTCCTATCAGATGGGGTCAAAGGTACTCTCCGGAACCGAGGAAAGCGTGTGCTTTTCGCCTCTGAGCCTTTATGAGCTGCTTTCGGTGATTGCCAGCGGCGCGGAGGGTTCTACTCAGGAGCAGCTATTAAGCCTGTTGGGTCAGGGTGACATGGACACCCTGAAATCCGAAATGCAGAAGCTCTATCGGGCAAATCAGCGGGACACGGACACAGAGCATCTGGAGTTCGCAAATTCTCTGTGGCTGGATGAAAAGCAGCAGGACGGGAAGGATCAAGTGGGCTTCCGGCAGGATTGGGTGATGCAGGCCGCCGAAGACTATTACTGCGACGTGTATGCTGCGGATTTTTCCTCCGGGGATGGGGGTGCGCCTTTGGCGGCGTGGATCAATCAGCACACCGGCAATCTGCTGGCCGGTCAGGTAAACAATCTGGATATCGATCCCCAGACGGTGATGGCGGCGATGAACACCCTGTGGTACCACGCCCAGTGGTCGGATCAGTTTGAGGAAACCGTACAGGACACCTTCACCGCTCAGGATGGCAGCCGGACCACCTGCGATTTTATGCAGAAAACCGACTACATGAGTGAAGCGGTCATTACGGACCGATACACCAAGGGCCGTCTGGTACTCAGCAGCGGCCTGATGTATGTGGTGCTGCCCAAGGAGGGGGTTTCGGTGGACGACCTTCTGTCCGAGGATACCCTGTGGGAAATGTTTGAGGACAGCAGCTATCAGACCGCCGAGGTGAATTGGAGCGTCCCCAAATTCTCCACCGACAGCACGCTGGAGCTGACCGACGCCCTTACCGCCGCCGGGGTCACCGACGCTTTTGACTCCGAGACAGCCAATTTCTCCCCCATTGCCGAAACGCCGCTGTATCTGTCCACCGTCAAGCAAGGCACCCACATTGCCGTAAACGAGGACGGTATTGAAGCCGCATCCTATTCCTTTGCCGGAATGGAAGCAGGCGAAGCAGCGCCGGAGGAGGCGCCGGTGGTGGAGATGAACCTCAATCGTCCGTTTTTGTATCTGATTACGGCTCAGGACGGCTCGCCGCTGTTTATGGGCGTAGTGAGAACTGTGGAATAAGCGAAAAGGGATATTGTTAGGGCAATACCGCATAATTTGGCGAGAGAGTCTGACGAGAGGATTTGCGTCAG
>CAJKSU010000109.1 GCA_905202605.1 uncultured Eubacteriales bacterium | reverse complement strand
ATTGTGCCTTTTTATTTCGATTAAATTTACCTTTATTTAAAAACGAAAAAAGCACCGAAATTTCGGTGCTTTGTAATTTGGTTGCGGGGGCCGGATTTGAACCGACGGCCTTCGGGTTATGAGCCCGACGAGCTACCGAACTGCTCCACCCCGCGATATTGCTCTCTCAAATATCGAGATTATTATAGCACAGAGTCTTCATGTTGTCAAGAGGAAATTTCTAATTTCTGCGCAAAATCCCGCAAGAATGCAATTTGCAGCACCTGCAACAGCATACATGCGTGTTTCTTCCGTACGAGGTGCGCCACTCTCATAGCGTTTTTCAAAATGCATAGCCAGTCAGTCTCGACTGGTTCCAGAGAATTTGGGGAATTCCCAACAATCGAAAAAAACAAGGTTTCCGAAGAAGGTGGCCCTTTTTTTGGAAGATGTGCGGACATCTGCACTGCTTGCGGCTAGTATTAATCGTGGAGTGACCAGCTTCCTGCATTTTTGGCTGGCTACCTCATTCCGATGCGCAGATATTTTATACTTCGAGGATCTTGCTATTGGTATTTGATACTTATAAAGAAACTCCCACACGCTGGCTTCTACCAAAGTGCGGGAGCTGCTATTCTTATTGTTTGATTAGCTTATCCGAGCGCTTTGCTTACAGACCTACCGCCTGAAGCACCTGATCCAGATCATGGATTGTATCCTCCGGTCCCTCCAAGCCAACGCTGAACCGAAGAAATCCCTTCTGAAATTTAGGCGGATACAGATGAATACGCTCATCATAGCTGGGCTGCAGGAAGATCAGGCTCTCGTCATGACCCAGAGAAACTGCAAACGTAATAACCTTCAGTGCCGTGCAGAATCGCTCCACGGTCTTATCATCGGTATCCAGACCGAAGGAAATAACGCCGCCGTAGCCGTTTGTCATCTGCCGCTTTGCCAGGTCATCCCCCGGGGTGCTTTCCTGCCCCCGGACAGGAAACAAAGGAGACGGCGGGAACGTGATGCTCGCCTAGCACTATTGCAATCCGAAACTTTCCGGTTTTCTCCACAAAAATTTGGCGGCCTCCTATGCAGTTTGTACGAAATTAACGCTTTATCGGGAAGAAGGATTGCATGAAATTTGAATTTGCACTATTATCCTATTTTCCCTATCTGGTTGATGGGATAAAACGAAGAATGGAAGTGTCTGTGATGTTCTCGCCTTTGACGGAACAAAATCGAATGTTTTGGCCCCACAGGGGATTTCTGCGCTCTTGTGAGGTCTGAACGAAACAGACAGCAATGTACAGGCGGAGATCCTCGATGGATCCCCGCCTTATTTTTTTGATTAAAGGAGTATGTATCATGTCAGAACTGGAAACCAAGTGTATTCACGGGTCAGCGGACTTTACCTATGCTGACCCCTCTCGCCCCATCAGCTTCCCCATTTATCAGACGGCCTCTTATGGCCACAACTATCTGACGGAGAAGACCGGATACGACTATACCCGGGAGACCAACCCCACCCGCAGTAAGCTGGAAAGTGTGATTTCTGCTCTGGAGGGAGCCACCGACACCATGGCCTTTACCTCCGGCATGGCCGCCATTAGCTGCTGTCTGGAGCTATTTCAGCCCGGGGAGCATATTGTCTGCTCCGAGGACCTCTACGGTGGCACCAACCGCATTCTGAAAACGGTTTCCGGGAAGAACGGCATCACTTCCACGTTCCTTGATACCTCCGATCCCGCTCAGGTGGAGGCGGCGTTCCGTCCCGAGACCAAGGTGGTTTATCTGGAGACCCCCACCAATCCCATGATGATGGTCACGGATATCGCTGCCATTGCTGCCATCACGAAGCCCAGAAACATTCTGCTGATTGTGGACAATACGTTCCTGTCCCCCTATTTCCAGAACCCCTTGAAGCTGGGCGCTGATCTGGTGATCCACAGCGGCAGCAAATATCTGGGCGGTCACAACGATACCCTTTCCGGTTTCCTTTGTGTCAAAGCCCCGGAACTGGCTCTCAAATATCGGGAGCTGTATAAGACCACCGGCGGCGGACTTGCTCCCTTTGACAGCTGGCTGGTGCTCCGGGGTGTGAAGACTTTGGCACTGCGCATGGAGCGCCAGCAGGAGAACGCCAAGATTCTTGCCAGCTGGCTCAAGGAGCAGTCGGGCATCACGCATGTATACTATGTAGGCTTGCCGGAACATCCCGGCTATGCTGTCAACCAGAAGCAGGCCAGGGGCTCTGGCAGCATGATTTCCTTCCGTACGGACACTGCGGAGCGAGCCATTGGCATCTTGGAGCATGTCCGGCTCATCACCTTTGCGGAGAGCCTTGGTGGCGTGGAGAGTCTGCTGACCTATCCCCGTACCCAGACCCACTCGGATCTCACCGAGGAGGAGCGGCAGCATCTGGGCATCACTGACACTCTCCTGCGGCTCAGCGTGGGCGCGGAAAATGTGGAGGATCTGAAGGCCGACCTGAAACAGGCATTGGAGGCGTCAAAATGAGCTTTGATTTTGACAAGCTGACAGACCGGAGAAGTACCGGCAGTTTGAAATATGATTTTGCTGTTCCTCGCGGGCGACCCAAGGACGTATTGCCCCTTTGGGTGAACGAGGTGACCCGGGCGGGCTATTCTCAGGCTCCCGGTCTGGGCTTGATCGCCTGTCAGGCCGCCTATGCCGGAGGAGAAGCGTGGCTGGAGGAGCTCAAAGCTTACCTTGTCTCCAATCTCGACTATCTTCGGAATGCGGATTTGCCCGGTATCCGTCTGGTGGAGCCGGAGGGCACCTATCTCTGCTGGCTGGATTGCAGCGGTCTGGGCCTCAGCGTCAAGGAGCTGGAGGATCTGGTGCTCTACAAGGCAAATCTCTGGCTGGACGGCGGACGGATGTTCGGTGAGGCCTCGGCACAGTTCCAGCGGGTCAACATTGCCTGTCCCATAGCCACGCTCCAGCAGGCAGTTTCCCAGCTTCAGCAGGCTATCTGCACGCTGAAATAACGAATGATTTCCAGTCCCTCACCGCCATACCCGGAAGTGGGGGATTTTTGCGCCGGGAAATTGCCGAAAAGTACAAACAATTATCCTTTGACTTTTTCAACTGGATGTATAATCAGTGCAACAAAATCAGAGATGCAGTTCCGTCTCTTCCAGTCCGCAGCTGCCCTATATTATGCCGTGGGTTTTCCCGGCAATGGTTCCCGTCAGCGTTGCACGCCAAGTGTCATAGGCATGAAAGCGGTTTTGAGAGCATTCTTCATAATGCGCTCGGAATCGGTACAGCAGAGGCGGCAGATCCTTTCCTGTGTATAAGCAAAGCCCCGGCTACGTGTACTCGCAGCCGGGGCAATTGGATTTTAGATTGTGTGCTGGTTACTTCTGAGCCAGATACTGCTGAATCATGCCGCCCAGAATCGGGATACACCGGGCGATTTCGTCCTCTCCGGTGGTGGAGAAGTTCAGGCGCATGGTGTTCTTGCCGCTGCCGTCGGGGCAGAAGAACTGACCGGGGACATAGGCAATGTTCTTCTGGAATACAAAGTCAAACATCTCCAGCGTATCCACGCCCTCGGGGAGGTTCACCCACATGAACAGACCGCCGCCGGGCATCAGAATCTCGGTGCCTTCCGGGAAGCTCTGACGAATGGCCTCGGCCATCACGTCCCGCCGCTTCCGGTATACGTCGATGACGGTGCGCAGGTGGCCGTCGAAGTCGCAATCCTTGAGGTAGTGGTAGACCTGACGCTGGGCGATGTTGTTGACCTGAAGATCATCCCGCATCTTGAGGTACACCAGCTTGGTGATGCTCTCATGATCCGCAATGAGCCAGCCGATACGAAGACCCGGGGCGATGGTCTTGGAGGTGGAACCGGAGTAGATGACCCGGCCATACTTGTCGAAGCTCTTGATGGCGGGATTGATCTGCCCGTCAAAGGAGATGAGGCTGTAGGGACCGTCCTCTACGATGAAGGTGTCGTACTTTTCGGCCAGCTCCACCAGCTCCTTCCGGCGGTCAATGGCCATGCAGCGACCGGTGGGGTTCTGGAAGTCCGCAATGGTGTAGATAAACGCTACCTTCTTGTGCTGTTTCAGAACCTCTTCCAGAGCATCCATTTTCATGCCGCCGTTGTCCATGGGAACGCCGATGATCTCGGCACCGTAGGAGCGGAAGGTATCCAGAGCGCCGGGGTAGGAGGGGTTTTCCACGATTACCACGGAGCCGGGCTCAATGAGACCCTTAGACAGATAGGCCAGACCCTGCTGGGCGCCACTGGTAATGAGGATGTTTTTGTAGTCGATATCAGTTACCTGATAGCGCTTCATAAACTCTACCAGATACTGACGCAGGGGATCATAGCCGTCGGAGGCGGCATACTGGATGGCCTCGCCGCCCTCCTCCTCAAAGACCTTGTCGGTGATCTGGCGCAAATCCTCCAGAGGGAAGAACTCCTTGCTGGGCAGACCGCCCGCAAAGGATACCACCTGAACGCCCTCCTTTGCCTTGTCCCGGATCTTGGCAGTGATGCTGCGGATGGAGGACGGGGTCAGTGCGTCTAAAAACTTACTGCTGATAACCATAGCGGATTCTCCTTACTCAAAATAATGACAAAATGGAGGAAGCGGGATCACTCACCAACGTAAAGGTCGGCTTCCTTTTTTCCGTTGAATACGTCTGCGTCAAACTCGCCTTCGGACTTGGCAACGATCACAGTATCGATGGCGTCACCCAGCACGTTCAGAACGGTCTTGAACATATCGGGGAACTTGTCGATGGCAACGATGATGGCAATGGCCTCCAGGGGGAAGCCCACGGACTGAAGCACCACGGTGAGCGTGACCATGACCACGCCGGGCATACCGGGGGAGCCGATGGTTCCCAGAGTGGCGGCAATGATGATCGTCAGAAGCATGGGCCATGTCAGGTCAATGTTGTAGAGCTGAGCCACAAATACGGCGGTCATGCCCTGCATGATGGCGCTGCCGTCCATGTTCAGGGTTGCGCCCAGAGGCAGAGTGAAGGAGGCAACCTTCTCGGAAACGCCAATGCTGCGGCAGAACTCAATGGAGTAAGGCAGTGTGGCGTTGGAGGAAGAGGTGGAGAAGGGAACCAGAGCAATGCGGCTGTATTTCTTCAGGAATTTTCCGAAGCTCAGGTGGGTGAAAATCTTGAACATCAGGCCGTAGACAATGAGACCGAACAGGAACAGCAGGAAGATCTCGGAGGCACAGTACTTGGCCAGAGTCACGATGATGGTGAAGCCCAGATTGGCGACGGTCTTAGCCATCAGGGCGCAGACGCCGTAGGGGGTCAGCTGCATGACGATGTTGACGATCTTCAACATTGTGTGCGCCAGAGATTCATTGAATTCCTTGACTGCCTTGGCTTTCTCGCCGATGAGACTCATGGCAATACCAACGAACACGGCAAAGACAACGATGTGGATCATTTTGCCCTCGGCAAAGGAGGATACAATATTGGTGGGAATGAAGTCCAGAATGACGTCTGCAAAGGAGGTGCTGACATTCTCGTAGGTCTGGGACAGATCAAAGGAGCCCAAATCCACACCTACACCGGGTTTGAGAATTATGCCACCCAGAATGCCAAAGGCAGAGGCCAGAACGGTGGTAGCCACATAAATCAGCAGAATCTTGCCGCCAATGCGTCCTACCTGCTTGACGTCGGTGGCACTGGAGATACCCATGACCAGAGAGGCAAAGACAAAGGGAATGATGGTCATCTTGATGAGGTTCAGGTATCCGTTGCCCACGATGTTGAGGACAGTGTTGATGACGATATCATCACGGACGTAGCCACTTGGCACAAAGCACAGGATGGCACCGAGAATCAGACCCAGAATCATGCCGATAATGGAGCGTTTTCCCAGGGAGGCGGCTTTTTTGCTTTCAACGTTTTCCAATGTAATTCCTTCTTTCTACTTAGGTTGTTGGGGGGCGGTTTCTCGTATCGCTGCTATTTTGATCTCCTCCTTATGTTCCTTCGCGGCGAAGGTAATTCCATGCGCGCAACAGGGTGTTTTCATCCCCGAAGGCACCGGATTTTGTAACGATAGGCAGACCCGTGGAGGGGCCGTCGCCTATCAAACCGGCGGGGGTACCACATTGTACCTCCTCCAGAAGTCGAATTTTTGTGGCCTGAAGGCTGCTGCATACAGCTACGGCGGTATCTCCGCCCACCAGAATCAGACCGTCATACAGGGATGGATCCAGAAGCTTCAGCACCTGCCCCAGCTTGTCGGCCAGCTGACGGCCAAGCTGACGGTCGGTCAAGCGGTCATCTCCGAAGCCTGTCTGACTGCAAAAGAGACTGTCAAAGGTCAAGATGGCACCGGACTCTGTTTGCAGAAAAATCGTCAGGGCCTTGGCGGCCTTGTGGATCTCAACGGGATCGGAACCCTCAAGAAGCTGAGCCGGATCCATCCGTACGGTATGGATCCCACATATCTCCTCCAACTGTTGAACCTGCTGGGCGGTCTCCTGTTTCCGGGAACCGGTAACGACCAGAATCCGCTGAGCCACAGGCCGAGGGCTGGACAGATGAACAGATGGGGTGATGGGTATGGCTGCGGCCAGAGCCGCACTGCCGCAGTAGACCGGTGAACTTACCAGAGATTGCCCAATTTCAGCCACCAGAGAAAGATCCTGCTCCGTCACCGCATCAAACAGCCAGATCACGGGATCTGATTCCTGAGATAAGGATGTGGCCAGCCTTTGACCCATGGTCCGGAGATCGTGAAGCGGGATATGGCGAATGGAGGCGGAACAGCGGCAGACAAACATCGCCAGCAGATCCTTTTTTGTGCCGTCCGGCAGCTTCAGCATACCATTCTCCACGGTGCGGTCCATGGCTGGAAAGCTGGGAGCCACCAGAGCAATCTGACGACCAGCGGCCTTCATAACAGCCTCTAATTCCTCGGGGGGATTGCCCCTCATTAGAGAGTCTACTTTCTTAAATAGTATGTCGGAGCTCTGAATACCCAATTGCTTACAAACACTTTGGGTATGCTGCGTGGCATCCTGCGACCCAAGCTCCCGGGTGCTGGCGTTGACGGAAAGCGCAGTATCAGACGCCTGACGGTACAGAGGACGCTCTGGAGGATCCACCAGTACCGTTGTGGGAATGCCACGTTTCTCAAACTGGATGCCGGTATCTGTGGCGCCGGTTAAATCGTCGGCGATGATGATATACATGGGCGCCGCCTCATTTCTTGCCGGCAGCCTTCTTGGCATTGGCCATACGAATGGCATAGTCCATGGCGTTCACCAGACTCAGCTCATTTGCAACACCTGTGCCTGCGTGACCAAAGGCAGTGCCATGATCCACACTGGCCCGGATAATGGGCAGCCCTAGCGTTACGTTTACACCTGCCACGGCGTCCCAGCGTTCCTCGGCCTTGTTGTAGACGAAGCCGACCACCTTCAGGGGAATGTGACCCTGATCGTGGTACATGCACACCACAATGTCGTACCAGCCGCCCAGCGCCTTGGAAAAGGCGGTGTCCGGGGGAATGGGACCAAGCGCATGGATGCCCTCACACTTGGCCTGCTCAATGGCGGGGGTGATCTCCTCAATCTCCTCTCGTCCGAACATGCCGTCCTCCCCTGCATGGGGGTTGAGGCCGCATACGCCGACCTTAGGAGCCGGGATGCCCAATTCCAGACAAGCCTTATGGGCGATGCGGATTACGTCCAGAACCCGATCCTTCTTCACCCGGTCACAGGCCTCACGCAGTGATACGTGGGTGGATACGTGAACCACCCGCAGGTCGTTGTGAGCCAGCATCATGGTATATTTATCGGTGCCTGTATAGTGGGCGTAGATTTCTGTGTGACCATTGAAGTGATGACCCGCCAGATTCAGCGCTTCCTTGTTCAGAGCATTGGTAACGGTGGCGTCCACCTCTCCGGCCATGGCCAGTTCAATAACCTTTTTCACACATGCAAAGGCGGCGTTGCCGCACATGGGATCCACTTTTCCGTAGGAAAACTTGTCCCAGTTGATCAAATCCAAGTGCAGCACGTCGATGGTGCCGAATTCATAGAGCCCATCGCTGGGGACTGTCACCTGATGAAGCTTTAATTCCGGCTGGTTTGTTACCCGCAGCGCATCCCGAATGCACTGGATATCTCCTACCACCAGAGGGCGGCAGCGTTGATATACAGCGGCGTCTGCCAGCGCCTTTACTGTGATCTCCGGCCCGCAGCCAGCGGGATCGCCCATGGTAATTCCTAAAATCGGACGATTCACATGATCCCTCCTTTTTATGTTATAGCACGCTTTGGTAGATAGCTCGGATCTCGTCCAGAGTCAAATCCTTGCGGTTGTTATCCAACAGCCGGCGCTGCTGACTGCCGGAGGTGACTAAGAAATTCAGATCCGAGGGCTTTACGCCATAGGGCTTTAAATCCGTGGGAATCTCAGTCCGGCGGATGACCTCCTCAATGGCGGTGATAATTCGCTGGGATTTTTCTTTGTCGGATTCTCCGCAGTATTGGGGGAAAACACCGTCACACAGTGCTGCCAGCTGCTTCTCACAGGCAGGGCGGTTGCAGCGCATAACCTGAGCGAAGAGAATAGCGTTGGAAACGCCGTGTGGAATGTGGAACTTGCCTCCCAGAGGATAGCTCAGGGCGTGAACCGCAGTGGTGCCGCTGCCGGTGATGGCCACACCGCCATAGAAGGCGCCCAGCATCATAGCCGTTTTGGCCTCCATATCCTCAGGCTGCTCGTAAGCTCGCACCAGATTCTCAAAAATCAGCTTGGCGCCGCTCAGAGCAAAGGTGTCGCTGAAGGCTGTGGCCTTGAGAGAGGTATAGCACTCCACTACATGAGCCAGAGCGTCCACGCCGGTGGAGGCAACAATGGATTTCGGCAGATGGCGGATGGTATCGGGATCCAGCACTGCGTAGTCCGGAATCATGGCGTCATTGACAATGCCCTGCTTAACGCTTTCCTCCGGAATGGCTACAATGGCGTTGCAGGTGGCCTCAGAGCCAGTGCCGCAGGTGGTGGGCAGAAAGACAGTCTTTACCTGCTTCCGACCCTGAGCAGGATCCTTTAAAAGATCCCGGATGGTGTAGGGTGCGCCCTTGAGGATGGAGCAGAGCTTTGCAGTATCCATGACGCTGCCGCCGCCCATGGCTACGATCAGGTCGCAGGACATGTCCTCCAGCTGCTGGGCGATCTTTTCCACATCCAGATAGCTCGGCTCCGGAGGAATGTCGTCCAGCACCTCATAGGAGAGGCCTTCCAGAGCTGCAAACAGTCCATCGCACACGCCGCACTGGCGTACGCCCTTGTCCGTGAAGACAACGACCTTCTCGGCGTCCTCCCGGCGGATGATCTCCGGAACATTCTTTACACTGCCCTGACCCAAGTAGGCGCATGTGGGCATTTTCAGGGGGCTAATCATCGCTCTATGCCTCCTTAACGTTT
>CAJKSU010000108.1 GCA_905202605.1 uncultured Eubacteriales bacterium | reverse complement strand
AACGCGGTGGAAAAGAGATTCGGGCATAGCAATTGCCAGCGTCCGTTCTTTCTTGTTGTCCTGAAGGACCGCACTCTGGAGCGGTTCCTCGCCATGTTCCCACTGATCCAGTGCCTGATTCAAAAGGCTCTGAACCAGTGCCTTTTGGGTGAGGGGCGCATGAGCATCCAGGTAGGACTTCAGCCGCTGAAACATGTCATCTGAGATCTGAACGGCCAGGGTGCGCTGTTCCTGCTTTGCTGTGGCTGGCTGGTCCAGATAGGTAGTGAGTATCTTAGTGAGATACTCACCGTTTGTCATTTCAGGACTTTTGCCCTCCATCAGCCGCTTGTGAAGCGACTCGGGAATCAAGCCGCAGAGGTTTTTCATCGGTTCCATGATCGCATCTCCTATTCATAATCATTCAAGCTATCTGTGCTGTGGTCGCCCATGCGATTCCTTGCAAAACATAGTCGACGCAAGGAATCGCTACACTGTTGCCCAGTGCTTTATAGCGGGCGGAGTCGGAAGCACCCTCGATATCAGTCCAACCATCCGGAAATCCCTGCAGGCGCTCGCATTCCAGCGGGGTCAGACGGCGGATCAGAAGAACCGAGGCACCTCTTGGAGCGGAGGCGCTGTTATCTGGCTCGTCCATATCCACGACCAAATCTGTTGCGTCTTTGTGCTGACGAGCGCTCTGAGTGCTGACCACCTCGTTGCTTTTGAACACATCCACACGCTGGCGGCTGAACACGGCATGGTGATCGGTGGCGGTGAGAGTATAGGCGATGCCCTGTTGATACCCAATCCCGTTCCCGCCGTTCATAGGCTGCCGGTCAATGGCATTTCCGGTGATACAGAATATCGTGTCCGGTTCTGCGACCAGCGGGACATTGTTCCCACCCGTACCGTAACGGGCTGACATTGTGGGCGCCACAGAATGTGGGCCGGTGTAGCGGGCATCGATCCCGTGGTTCTCGAATACAAGTGGCTGGTGGCCATGCTCCTGTGCCCGAAGTGTTCCGGCAACATTTTCGCTGCAGGCAATGGCGCTTCCGCCCTGGTCATTAAGGCACAGGATGGATGGCATACAGTTCCCGCTGGCGGTTCCTTTCAAGGTAGGCGAGACTTCCTCTCCATAGCCAATACTGCCCGCAGAAGCACCAGCTCCAGCAGAAAAAGCAGCTGTAAAAATGGCGGGATACCCTTGTCCGGGCATACCGCCGCCTCCGCTTAGTGCTGTGTGCCGCTCCTCGGAAAGGAAGCAATCACCGTTGCCTTTGGCCGTGATTCCGGCCACAAAGGTCTGCTGTTTCATCCCTGGCTGGGCGGTCAGCGCCGCGGCTACATCATGAAGATCCCGCACCTCGTCCCGCTGATTGGCGGCAAAGGCGGTGAGCACACCGTTTCGTCCAGTGGACATACCACAATTAACACCGAGAGTGGCTGCCTTTTCTCCTGTCAGGTCTCCGTTGTATCCGTCGAATCCGATGGGGCCAGTCCCGCCTGGAGGATCAGAGCATCCCGGAGCTGAGGCGGCAGTTCCTTGCCTCTGGCCTCCGCTCGACGCAGAATACCCAGGCAGGCGGTTTTGCTCAAATAGTATTTGCGGGGCGGATCGTCCTGCAAAATCTGCGACAAGGAAGATTCTCTTGCGACGCTGGGCGACACCCCAGAATTGAGCATCCATGACTCTCCAAGCCAGGCTGAATTGATTTCCCAGAATGATTGCCCCAGCAGATTCCCAGCGCCCGGAGTCAGGTCGAGGCACTGAACAGGAGCCGTCTTTAATTCGGACAATCTCCTCGAGGACGATGCGGAAATCTTCGCCGCCCGCTGAACTGAATGATCCTGGTACATTCTCCCAGCACATATATCGAGGTCGAACAGTGTGAGCTGTTCTGCCGCGCCGCTCATCTGCATCCCTCATTTCTTTTACAACGCGGATCTGCTCCATAAACAGGCCGGAACGCTCTCCGGCAAGACCGGCTCTGGCCCCCGCCACGCTGAGATCCTGACAAGGGCTGCCTCCTGTGATAATGTCTACCGGGGGAAGTTCGGCACCATTCAGTTTCGTGATGTCCCCGACATGGAGTATGGAGGGGAACCTCTTTCTTGTCACTTCGATGGGGAAGGCTTCGATCTCGCTGGCCCACACCGGCTCGATGCCGTTGCGGACCGCCGCGAGTGGGAACCCTCCGATTCCATCGAACAGGCTGCCCAGCGTGGGCATTATGCCATACCCATGCTCTGCCCTGGAGCTTCGCTTTGCTCCATCTCAGCGGGCAGAGCCTCCTGCTTGATTTCCAGCTCCCCAATCTGTCGGATGGGGATGCCGAGCCGTTGGGCCTCCTCAATCTCACGGGCCATGCCGGAACTGACCCTGCCGCCGCAGAGCCACAGTTCATCGCAGACTTCCAGCACCCGGTGTCCCAGCCGCAGTCCAATTTCCCGTTCTGTTGGCTCAGCGTCATCCAACATCTGTGGGTAGAGCAGGTGGACGGCGATGGGCGTATGCCCCTGATGGATGGCATACCGGCACGCCTTTTTCGCAAACGCGGTGTTTGTCTCAATATCTCCTGCATAGGGAGAGGCGATGTAAATCAGTTTTTCTCTGCTCATTTCGCCGCCCCCACTGCCTGTACCACGGTGCGGGTGGTGTTGACCGCTGACTGTGCTGCATAGACGGCGGACATGATGTTGGCGCGTGTCGAGGTGTCCAGCCCAAAGGCGCCGCAGATGCGGGGCACTTCACCGGCCGACAGCATCAGGCCAAGGCCCAGCAGCGCATGATCCTTCAGCACCAGCAGTCCCGCTGTAAGGATGGTGGCCTGCAGGAAGGTGGTCAGACACAGACCGATGATCTGCTTGCACCACTGCACAAAACCGTCCATATAGCCGCGGGGCACCGAGAACATATACAGGGAACCCACAGCAATCTGGATGAGTAAGACTCCTCCGCGCTTGAGGTTGGAGAAAAAGCACTTGATGACGGCGTACCCCATCATGATGATAATAAAAATTACCATGATGGGGCTGGTGATGCTGCCAATCCCGCCGAATACGCCGGAGGAGGCCGCGGCCCCGATATCCACGCCCTGCAGGGAGTTGATGATATCAGTGGAAAGGGCATCAAAGCTCTCGCCATACCCGGTAATTCCAGAGGTCAGGCTGGCCTGCAGCGTGACGGAGAGTTTATAAAGTTCCACCGGCACCAGGGTAAAACACCCCACGGCCATAAAGCCCTTGACGGCGCTGATAGCCGCGTCCTTGATACTGGCCCGTCCGGTCTGGTATTCGATTCCGACCTCGAACACGGCCACCACCAGCCCGACGACATACAGCGTCCAGGCCAGATAAGAAAAAAAGAGAACAATGGACTGTACCCAGCTCATCTCGAAGAGCTCGACGCCCATGTTCCCCATCTCGGCAAAAAAGTTGCCAAAGAAACCAACAAGCTGGCTGTAGACCCAGTCGATAAACTGATCCATCAGCCCGCCAAGGAAAAAGTCCAATATAAACATCTGGTGGTTTCACCCCTTTGCGTAAGGGGGACCGTGCCAGCATTGGACGCATACTCCTGCTCAAAGGCACAGGGGCCGTGGCTGGGCACGGCCCCTGCTTGTATTCGCTTCCTATTTTCTTAGCACATTTGCGGGCTGTGTTCCTGCGCCTCCTCCTGACGCTGGAACACCTGCAGATATTCGTCCACCGTACCCGCCAGCAGCCTGTAATCCGCCTGAGTAGGCTGGTAAACATACCAGTCTACCTTCCCATAATCGTCCCAGAGGTGTGGTAAGATACCATCCGAGAAGTTGGGATTGCTCACTTTTTTCTTTCCCAGTAAATCGCCAAAGCGTAGGATATTCACATCCACCGCACCCTCGGTCCGGTTCAGGATCGTCAGCTTGAGGGCATTGTACTGGCCGGCAATGTTCAGAGAAACAAACTCCAGCCTGGCCCGCAAATCCGGGTCAAGCTGGATATAGGCGGATCTGCCCGCATAAGACACAACGCCGCTGGTTTTGCACTGAGTGAGGATTTTCCTCAACTCCTGTCCAAATGGATTCAATTTTCTTCTTTCCCTCCCTACATGGTTAATTCCGGGACAGTCGGCGCCGGTGGATGAGCTAACTCCAGCGTACTGCCTTCCAAGGCCAGAACGCCATCCAGCCGGTGAATAAGGCCCTCCATGTGTTTCTGCCATCCGTCCCAATCCTTCGGATCAAACCAGCCGCCGGGCAGCTCGCCGGCTTTGATCTGCCGCTCCGCTCTGATCCTGGCGTATTTCAAAGTGTCCGC
Organism: uncultured Eubacteriales bacterium; assembly: GCA_905202605.1. Taxonomy (GTDB): domain Bacteria; phylum Bacillota; class Clostridia; order Oscillospirales; family Oscillospiraceae; genus HGM13006. The sequence goes on along the minus strand of CAJKSU010000108.1, from coordinate 5,168 downwards.
AAGGTAATCCCGGAGTTCCCGGAGAGAAGCCCTTGATGCTGTAAACGAGGTGATGGACCGGAACTTGTTGTCCTCGGCCGCCCACTCCTCATCATAGTCCAAACTGCCGGGATCACCGTCAAGATACTTTACAACGATCTCAGCCAGTGCCATAGGGCTGGTATGCGCACACCCCAGCTTTACATCACAGGGGGCATTCCATCGGTCTTTCTTTAATCGTTCAAGCATTTCTCCCAGGTCCAGTTGTCCATCTGCCGGTAAATTGTACCGGACACATCTAACCGCATCCAGTCCATTGTCGGACTCCAGTGCGGTGATTCCCCAACAGCCCATAGAAACCGTCTCCCATTTCCGGCTTACGCCTCATCATTCTTGTCCTACATTTCCAGTTTCGGTCCAATCTGCTCCTGCTCATCCAGCCCAAATGCCTCGCGCATTTCCGCATCCGCCAGAATCCCGAACGCTTCCTGACAATCTGCGCAGCTCACGATCCAGGTCTTTCCTTCAAAGTACCGGAGCATTTCCGCCAATATTCTGGTCTTCGGGTCCGAGGCAGAGAGAAGCTGCCCCACCTCCTCCCGCGAAAGATATTTGCGTTCTCCGCTCCAGGAGCCAATCACGCCGACAGTGTACTCAGGGATTTCCTCCGGCAGTATTTTACAATCCAGAACCGGATCTGGATCAAAGGTGAAAAACACATCAATGGGAGTATCTTCTACCACGCTTACCCCGATGCCGTATGGACCTGCACCTGCTCTGCACATCCCGGTAGACCGCTGGTACAGCTCGTTAACCAATGAAAGCATTTTATTTCCGGATGGATTTGGAATTGGATATTCCATTGCTTCCTTCCTCCTGTATTCTCAGAATAATTCTTTACATTCCCAGGATCGTCCAGACATAGGTGGGAGCCGTCAGGGTGAAGATAAGGCAGGCAAACAGGATGGCCGGCGCAGTCCATTCGAACTGGCCGTGCTTTCTATAGTCAAAATACGCCATGCCCAATTTGGCGAAGAAGAACACAGCCAGAACAAGGTCAATCACGGGAAAGACCACATTATTGACAACCGTTTTGATCTGGGCGGATGCGTCCGTCCAAGTGCCTTCAATGGCACCAGCCACATCCCCGGTTCCTGCCGCAAATGCGGGTACCGTAAACATGATGGCCAGCATCATTACCATTACGACCGCACAGAGCATCTTTTTCGTTTTCATCATCAAATACCACCTTTCTTTGCTGAAAAAAGAAAGGCCGCAGGGGTGTTCCCGCGGATGGATGATCTATCCCGAACAGGCCGCGAGGCACTTTCCCACGGCCCGTTTCTTTTCTGATTTTGTTACTGTGAATGCTTACATCGTGAGCACAGGTCCACTCAGTTCCTGTGTTTCCAGGAACTGAGCCCGGATTATTTCTTCAAACGCTTCCTTTGCTAACCTACAGAAGACAGAGTACATAGGCAGACCGTTCTCAGCCGTGTATTCATACGGTTCAGGTAACCGCCCGCATTTTGCAAAAAAGTTCTTTTCCGCCTCCATAAGCCGCTCAATAGACCACTCACGTACTTCGTTCCGATATGCCAAGACGGTTTGAACATGGCGCTCATCTCTTGCGGAGAGAAGCGTGGGGTAACGAAGTTCAGCATACTCTTGGGCGGTCGTGTCCATATAGCGTTCAAATGTTCTGCGTGTCGGCAGCCCATATTGAGGCTTCATTTCCCTTGCCACTGGCAGCCTTCTGTTCTTTTCTACAAATCCCGCAAAGGCTTCTTCGATTTTCTCCTTGGTCCATACTGCCGGAAGCCCTTTTTTGCACATTGTCAACCGCCTCTTTACATCAAGAAAGAAATATCTAAAAACTGCGTTTGAGCAGCCTCGACCAGTGGGGCTACTTCAATGACCTCTGGATTCTGTTGGAACTTCAAATCTCCCCGGAAGCCCAGTTTCAGGTTACTGAATGTTTCGGCGGCCTTCAGCAGTTCGGGCGGCGATCCTGGAGGCATCTCCTGCATCCACTGTACCCATTCACCTTTCTGAAAGCGGGGATTTAGCCGAAGGATCACATAGTCCTCCGGCACAAACTTGGGATAGCGGCCGATGCTGCCGCCCACCTTATAGTAGGGCTTTCCCTCCATCATGACCGTGGCCCGCATGAGCGTCAGGGTATCCTCCAAAGAGGCGCAAAACCAGCACTCCCTATCGCCCATACGCCTGATTCGGCCATCCCGCAGGATGCTGTCCAGATTCTTTCGGTGCGTGTAGTGGTAGACCTCGCCAGGCTGCTCATCCAGTCGGATGTATCCCATGGCTTCACCTCCCGCCTATAGATCAAGCGGAGCGATATGCCAATCGTCCCATAGATTGCCCCGGATATTCAGTGAATCGGTGAGGTTGACCGAGAGCATCCCTGCCGGGGTCCAGCAGTCAATGACCCAGGTGTTGACTGTATAGGAGCCATCCGGGTACCAGATAGGAGTGAAATGGGTACGCCGGTTATAGGTGCTATACTCGTTCTTCTGGAACTCCAGCCTGGAAGACGAGGAACTGATGGAAATGCGATCCAATAGCCGCCAAAAGGATTCATAGTTGAACTCTGGGAAGTAACTGACTGCATTCTGCAGGGCGGTGGTAGCCGACCTCTGGGAACTGTTCACTCTGGCGGTGACCACCTGATTGACCCCATAGCCGGACTTCATGGTGCTGTCGCTGGCGGTGGGATTCTTCTCGTCTGGAGTAATTTCCATAGCAGCGGAAAGGCTGGCACTGTAGCGGTCCAGATCAAATTCCCACCAGCCGTGGTCGCACCAGTATCCGTCCTCATCATCGCCATGCCATACCCAATACTCCTGCCACCATGGGTCCCAAATGGTCCACTGGGCCGAGGTTTTCTCCGGCCGGTCTGGGACCGGGGAGGGTGTGAAGGAGTCGTTCCGGTCATCTGCTACTGGATTGGGCGGCGGATTCTCGTCCAGATCTACGATCTTACAGTGGATGGTGGCCTGTGCTGATCCTGGGCCGGATACATCCACATCGATGGTCATGTCCTGCGGCTCGTCCGGTGTAGTCCAGCGTACCCAGGCCAATTGGGAATCTCCGTCCGGGTAGTAGACATTGCTGACCGTATAGGTCGTCCCATCAATATGGAACTGTACAGTGACCGGATCATCCGGGTCACTTTGGCCACCGCTGACCTCTACCGCCGTGATGACCTCGGTATTGGTTCGGTATTCATAGTCATAGGTGCTGATCTCCGGCTCCTCCGGCTGCTCCTCAAAGCGGACGATACCAAGCCCAAGGGAGGACTTGATGTCCGAGTTGGACACATTCTTATTGGTGGGGCCGGACCATGCGGGATAGCCTAAATCTGGGGTTTCCAGAAACATGGACAGGGGAAGGTTTTTGGCCGTCAGCGATCCCATCCAATAGCGGAGTTGTCCTCCAACCACCTCGTCATAAAGGGCGGCCTCTGTCGCTGTTGTGGCAATCATGACACCTTGGAACTTATAATAGGCGATGGGTTCCAGCAGAATTTTGTATTCGCCGCTGATGAGCGTGTCATAATCCATACCAGTTTCTTCCGCAATGAACTTGACAACATATTCTGAACAAAAATACTTTTTGATGGCCTCGATGTTATTACGCCCGTTTGTACTTATGATGCGAGGCATTGGTTGTACAGGGTTTTTATAGCTATACCCGCCTTGTACGGGAGAGAGCCCAGTACCATTATTGTACTGGATTTTACTGACCTTTCCGAAATGATATATTCCTGCAGATGGTGTTTTGTTGGTCAAATCAAATGGTGTAGTAACAACGGCATGGTCACTTGCCCGCACTACGGTTACACGCACCCCTTCGTTTCCGGGGTTCCAACTGCCATGACTCGTCGCATCCCCCATACTCCCGCCGCCACCATCAATGTTACCAGACCCGCCAGTTCCATTCGCGGCATAAACTTGTATGCAAGTAAAGGAAAATATCATCACAACGGCCAGAAACAGGTTAAAGAGTCGTTTCACTTGATCTCCTTTCCCACAAAATAAAAAGCACAGCCAAAGCTGTGCTTTTTGAAGATGCGATATTACTTTATCCCATTATGCCAACCTGAGTATTGATATCTCCATCACTATCGATACTTCCACCTTGATTTGCGCCTGCGTTGGGAACATTATCGAAACCAGGCAGGCCGCCACTGGTGTTGGTGGAGGGCTGTTCAGGGGGAGGCGTCACATTGTTGTGATCTTGCGGCTCAGGAGTACCCTCGACCGGAGTCCCATCCGGCGTCTTGGTGGGGTCCTTCAGTTCATCCTCTGTATATTCCGGTTTGACCGGGTCCGGCTGAATGGTCTGCTCTGTGCCGGTAAAATCAGCGCCGTTTCCATCATCGGTGTTGGTACTGGCATCCGGGGTTTCCGGGTTAACGGTCACATTATCTCCCGGCTTCTGGTCATCCCCGGATTCTGCGGGAGGCGGGGTACTGCTGTCCGGGTCCACCACTACATCGCCCTGCTGGGAGCTGCTGGGCGGGAGCAGGTCATCGGTGACCTTGTCTTTGCTGAAGCTGCTTGCGATCACAGCAACCAGGATTGCGCAGACCACAAGACATCCGGCCACGGTCAGCCACTTCTTGGTATTCTCCGTCATCGTTTGGATTCCTCCTTTTTCTGTTGATTATGCTTCTTGTCAAACTGTCTGTGTGACTTCAGGCGGCCAAGGATAGTTCGGCTTTAAGATCTGCTGCCTACATTTTCCTATACCGCCCGTCCTTTGTCAACACGAACCCTACCACAAACAGGCAGAGAAGTCTATTGGGACAATAGAAAACTTTTTGAAAACTGCGTTAAAACCGAGGGGCATAGCCCGCGCTGACCTTGACTGTCATCCGCATGGGCGGCAGAAGCTCTCCTCCAAAAGACACTGGAACCTCCAATTCGATTTCACAGTCCGCCACAAAACGGTCGCCGGCGCTGTCGCCGGAAGCGAACGGTGCGTTGCGGATCTCCACATCAAGGCCCCACACACGGAACTCCATCCCACCATCCTCTGTGTACTGAGTATGGTAGCCGCCCCGATAGGTCAGCCCAAGGATATCGTCCAAGCGTCCATAGATATCGCCATAGTCCAGTGATTCCTCAAAATCTCCCGCCAACGGCTGGTAGGCGCCGGAGTAG
>CAJKSU010000107.1 GCA_905202605.1 uncultured Eubacteriales bacterium | reverse complement strand
CTGTCGGCTCAGTGCAAGGAAGCAATTCGCAAAGAAGCGGCAGCGCTGGCGGAAAAGGGATGCCGCCCTGGCATGGCGGTGGTGCTGGTAGGAGAGAACTCCGCCTCCAAGGTCTATGTCCGCAACAAGGAAAAGGACTGTCAGGAGTGCGGCATTTACAGCGCCATGTATCATCTGCCCGAGGAAACCAGTGAAAAGGAGCTGCTGGAGCTGCTGGACACCCTGAACCATGACAGCAGCATTCACGGCATTCTGGTGCAGCTGCCGCTGCCCAAGCAGATCGACGCCCAGAAGGTCATTGAGGCCATTGACCCTGCCAAGGACGTGGATGCGTTCCATCCCACCAACGTGGGCTATCTCACGCAGGGCATGCCCCGGTTTGCGCCCTGCACCCCGGCGGGCATCGTCCGGCTGTTGGACGCTTACCACATCGACCCTGCCGGCAAGCACTGCGTGGTGATCGGACGCAGCAATATTGTGGGTAAGCCCATGGCGCTGCTGCTGCTCCAGAGAAACGGAACGGTGACCATCTGCCATTCCGGCACCAGGGATCTCAAGGAGCAGACCCTTCAGGCGGATATTCTGGTTTCCGCTGTGGGCAAGACCGGCTTTGTCACCGCCGATATGGTCAAGGAGGGGGCGGTGGTCATTGACGTTGCCATGAACCGCAATGCCGAGGGCAAGCTCTGCGGCGACGTGGATTTCCCGGCGGTTTCCGAGAAGGCCAGCGCCATTACGCCCGTCCCCGGTGGCGTCGGGCCCATGACCCGTGTAATGCTGCTGGAGAACACACTGACCGCTTGCAAAAAGCTCAGCGGCCTTGCGTAAGGGCTGCATAGCCAGACAGCAGCGGCACACAATACTGGCATTGCGGGCGTGACCGCCCGAACTCTGGAGGAGATCAATTGAAAAGACGTTTATTATCCCTTGGTCTGCTGGCGGCGCTGGTGCTGGGGATGCTTTGTCCGGCGAGTGCGGTGGACGAAGCGGAATCGGAGAATTTGCAGGTACTAAGAGAGATTGTCTATATCCCGCTGGACGACCGCCCGCTGTCCAAGGATCGCGTAGAGCTGATGGCGGAAATGCTGAATGTTAAGCTAATTATGCCGGATACGGATCTCTATGCCACCCGGCTGGACGGACAGATTACCAACTCCAATGGGACGCAGTACGGCGACCGGGGCGCACTGATGGCATGGCTTATGGAGCAGGCGGAGCAGTATGACACGTTTATCCTGTCCATGGACCAGCTGCTGTCCGGCGGCCTGATGAATTCCCGCTGTATGAGCGCAATGGAGAAGCTGGTTCTCCCGGACGGTACAGAAATGACGGAATATGAGGTCGTTGACTATATTGCAGAGCTTTCGGAGACAAAGCAGGTGTATGTGATTGACTCGGTGATGCGTCTTGCCCTCTCTGCGGGCTATGGCGGGTTCGGACTGGAGGCATATAGTTTGACCCGGAACTATGGCAAGCAGCCGCGGGCTGTGCTGACCGGAGATCAGCTGACGCTGGACAATGTGATTGCGGGCTATCGCCAGTGCCTCAGCACGCAGACTTCTGCGAAGACCGTGACGGAGGACGCCACCCCGGAGGGCGAGGTGGTTTCTGCGTTCGGAATGGCTGCTGCTCTGCAGGCAGAACGACGCACTGGTTTGGCCGCAGCAATGAGCGAGGACGAGATCATTGACCAGTATCTCTCCATTCGGGAGCGGAAACTGCGGCTTCTCGACTATGCGGTGCGGAAACTCTCCAATATGCCCAATATCGCATATATTCTGGGCGTGGACGATTCCTTTACCGGCAATAACATTCACACCAATGAGTTTGCCTATATCGAGAAGATCGCCGGGGAAAACCTCTCAATGTTTTCTGCGCTGGACGGTCTTGCACAGATGGTTTTGGGAAGAATCTACGATGACTGGTTCGGAAACCGGGAGGTTCGGCTGAATGTGACGTATTACGGTGCTGCAGCGGATATGATCCCGGAGTTTAACTATCAGCCGGTCTCAGAGCTGATATCTTCCACGGCGGAATACCTTGGGGCAGAGATTACGACTGGCAAGGGGGATATCTCCCTGATCGTGGTAGCCTGCGGCTCCGGACAGAATACGGAGAACTTTGCGCAGGTGGTTGATCAGATCAATCAGAATGAGCTGAGTCAAATTCCGACAATACTGGCCGATTTTACGGACTACAATTCCACTGCGCTGCAATCCATGCTGATTGAATCAGTACATGTTGGAAATCTCCTGTCCTACAGCGGGTATAACGATGGCGCAGTGCGTATTTCCATTGCACTTGCCGAGGGAATTTCCCGGTATCGGGGATTGTTCCAATCCCTTCCTGAATCCTCGCACATAGCGCAGGCGGAATCGATTGCATCGGCAATGGTGCGGGAACAATACAAAACCGGCGGAACGCAGGGGACGGTTGCAGCGGAACTCAATGCGCAGGGCGTAGACTGCGGCAATTTTGGCACGGACAATACGTCACTGCTGGAAAAATACCGCGAAATCCTGGACAATGCCATGAAGGCGGATACCAGAGCGCTGATGGAGAACGTGGCACGCTCCAATGTAATTGTATCCTTGGAACCCTACACGGCTCAAGGCATTTCCTCCGCAGTGCTTGACAATTGCCGCTTTCCTTGGAACCGCACCTTTGAAATTGGCTTCGAGTTGGACTGCACCCTTTCGGAGGAAAGCTATTCCTACACCTATCACCCAGCATTCGTGCAGGGCGTGGGCGGCGGCAGATTCGCTCCGCTGGACAGTCTCAGTCGGAATCAGGCGGCAAAAATGCTGGTGATTGCCTCTGAAAATGAGGAGGGAAGCCCCATGGACTGTCCCTTTGAGGATGTTCATGGCTGGCCTGCCGGGTTTGTTGCCACAGCTTGTGCCAAGGGATATATGCGGGGATATGCTGACGGATCATTTCGTGGGACGAATCCGATTACCCGCGCTGAATTCGCCAAAATGCTGATGCAGTATCTGGAGGCGGAGGGGGTGACACTGGAGCCGGTCACCGTGGCAAGCTTCACGGATGTAGCGGAGGATGCATGGTACGCAGAGGCTGTGTATATGCTGGCAAATGGCGGTGTGATTAAGGGCTACGGAAACGGCAGCTTTACGCCGGGAAACCGAGTGACCCGGACGGAAGCGGTGGTAATGCTGGGACGGCTGTTCCAGCGAAATGACGATCCTCCCCAGTGGATTCTGAATTACCAGAAATACACTGATGTTTCCAGCACGTTCTGGGGATATCAGGCCATTGCGGAGGCGAGCTTCGGACATTTTGCTTCTTGAAACATAGGTTTCATGGTGCCAGAAAAGTTCCATGGAACCTTTTCGCCACTGTTACGTCTATGTAATCAGCAAAGGAGGTTTGCAATATGAAACGAATTTTTAGCGGTTTATTTGTCGCAGCGCTGATGCTGTCCCTGACGGCATGCGGCAGCAGTACGGCGGCGTCCTCCGGGGTATCCTCGGCTCTGGCGTCGTCCGGTGCGGAAAACACAGCGCCCGCCGCTCCGGCGGAAAGCGTTCTGGAGAGCACTGCTGAAAGCAGTCAGGCGGGCAGCGAGCAGGGGGCAGGTGAGATGGTGACGTCTACGATGGTCTATTTTCTCGACTTAGGGGACGGAGCGATTATGGCGGCGCCCATTGACGATACCGGCACCGATTTGCTGGGCGGTGACTATCTCAAGGTGTTCATCGAGAACGCCGAGATCACCGACGCCGGTGGCAATTCCATGACCCTTGACCAGATGGAGCGCGGCTGCATGATGGATGTGACGTTCCCCGACATGGTGACCATGAGCATTCCGGCGCAGATTTCCGCCACAAAAATTGTAGTTACCAACAACACGCCTGACCCGGATTTTCCGGATGAACACGACATTCCCGACCTGTTCGGTACGGGAAAATGGTGGGAGCCGGAGGTGGTCAATCAGGCTCCTGATCTTGTGGTGCAGTACAGCGATGACCTTGGGCAGTACAGCCAAATGATTCCTTATAAGACCGGAACATGGAGCTATGGGGACGACAGTGCCCGTGAGGGCGGCGTCAGCAATGCCCGTCTGGACGGTCAGAAGCCTCAGGAATGGATGTTCGACGAGTACAGTACCGTCAAAAAGACGACCTTTGACACCGTGAAGCTGGTATTTGCGCCCGAAGCGGTCTCCATGACCGTCAGTGCCTACCGTCAGGATGATCCTTCGGACGCCGGAACGGAACTGACCGTCAGCGAAAAGGGGGAGATCAGCCTGCTGGAGGAGGACAATATTGTTTATGTTGTCTCCGCTCAGTGGGACAGCGAGCAGTACAGCGGCAGCGCCGTTTACGGCTTTTTGGTGACTAATCAGCAGTAATCCCGGAAACTCTGCGGAAGTCCTCTTTTTCGGCAGAATGAAATTATGCCTCCTGGGAAAAATTCTAACAGGAATTTTTCCGGGAGGTTTTTCATATGCTTGGGAAGGTTGAAATCTGCGGAGTGAACACATCAAAACTGAAGGTACTGAAAAACGATGAAATGATGGACCTGATGCGCCGATACAAGGCAGGGGATATGTCGGCACGGAACGCGCTGGTGGAGGGCAATCTCCGGCTGGTGCTCAGCGTAATCCAGCGGTTTTCCAGCAGCGGAGAGAATCCCGACGATCTGTTTCAGGTGGGCTGCATCGGACTGCTGAAGGCCATTGAGAACTTTGATATCAGCCTGAACACCAAATTCTCCACCTACGGCGTTCCAATGATCTCCGGCGAAATCCGGCGCTTTCTCCGGGACAATAGCGCTATCCGGGTCAGCCGCAGTCTAAGGGACACGGCCTATCGGGTGCTGCAAACCAGAGAACAGCTGATGCGGGAGCATCAGAAGGAGCCAACCATGGAGGAGATTGCAAAGCGGCTGGAGCTGCCCGTAGAGGAGGTCAACTTTGCTATGGACGCCATTGCGTCGCCGGTAAGTCTGTATGATCCCATCTATTCCGATGGCGGCGACCCGCTGACGGTGATGGATCAGGTGCGGGATACCAAGAATACCGACGAGCGCTGGATCGAGCATATTGCCCTGCGGGAGGCCATGAAAAAGCTTACCGATCGGGAAAAGCGGATTCTGGCGCTGCGCTTTTACGATGGGAGAACACAGATGGAGGTCGCAGGGGAGGTAGGTATCTCACAGGCGCAGGTCTCCCGGCTGGAAAAGGGCGCGATCTCGCAGATTCGGAAGGCCATATCGGTACAGAATTAAGGCAATACCGCATCATTCGGCAAGGAGATTTGGCGAGGAATTTTTCATCACAAATTTGTTGTGAAAATGCAGGAATACTTTGTGTATTTCAAACTTTTCACAGCGGATTTGTGGAGGAAAAAACTTTCAAAGCCCGCAGACGCAATTGTGTGGTGTTGCCTTAAAAGCCTGTGACGCCTTGGGGAGGGAACCGTATGATCGTTACCATGTCAGAGCTGAAATGCCGGGAGGTCATCAATATCTGTGACGGCTGCCGGATCGGGTTTGTATCAGATTTAGAGCTGGACTGTACAGGCGGAAATGTGGTGGCTATTATCGTGCCGGGCAGGGCGAAATTCTTTGGCTTGTTTGGTAGAGAGGACGACTATGTAATCCCGTGGTGCAGCATCCGCCGGATGGGCGGGGACATCATTCTGGTGGAAATCGAGGCGGAAAAGGTACGAAAGCCCTGCCGGAAGAAAAAATTCTTTTAAAAACTTGTTTATTTTTCTTGCATTGGGGTACAAGATGTAGTATAATTTAAAGGCTCTGCATAGACGGAGTACCACACACACCCAAGGATTTCTGCCATAGTGCCACATGGTCTGGCAGGGAGATGATTGGGGTGGCGGGACAACTTAAAGGAGGAAACAAATTATGGCAGTCGTATCTATGAAGCAGCTGCTGGAGGCCGGCGTTCACTTCGGTCATCAGACCAGAAGATGGAACCCCAAGATGGCTTCCTACATCTACACCGAGAGAAATGGTATCTATATCATTGATCTCCAGAAGACCGTGAAAAAGCTGGAGGAGGCGTACAACTTTGTGCGTGATCTGGCTGCATCCGGCGAGACGCTTCTCTTCGTTGGTACCAAGAAGCAGGCTCAGGAGGCCATCAAGGAAGAGGCTGAGCGCGTTGGCATGTACTATGTAAACGCTCGTTGGCTGGGCGGCATGCTCACCAACTTCAAGACCATGCGCACCCGCGTTGAGCGTCTGAACCAGCTCCACAAGATGCAGGAGGACGGCACCTTCGCAATGCTCCCCAAGAAGGAAGTTGCAAAGCTGAACCTTGAAATCGAGAAGCTGGAGAAGTATCTGGGCGGCGTAAAGAACATGAAGAAGCTCCCCGGCGCTCTGTTCATCGTTGACCCCCGCAAGGAGCGCAACGCCATCGCTGAGGCTCGCAAGCTGCATATTCCGATCGTTGCAATCGTTGATACCAACTGCGATCCTGATGAGATCGATTACGTGATTCCCGGCAACGATGACGCAATCCGCGCCATCAAGCTGATCTCCGCTACCATGGCGAACGCTGTGCAGGAGGGCAAGCAGGGCGAGGACACCGCTGAGGCTGCTCCCGCCGAGGAAGCCGCCCCGGCTCCCGCTGCTGAATAATTTTTCACGTATTAAGATATAGGAGGTTACAATCATGGCTATTTCCGCAAGTGATGTTAAAAAGCTCCGTGAGATGACCAACGTTGGCATGATGGACTGCAAAAAGGCCCTGATGGCTTGCGACGGCGATATGGACGCAGCAATTGATTACCTTCGTGAGAAGGGTCTGGCAAAGGCTGCAAAGAAGGCTGACCGCGTTGCCGCTGAGGGCATGGCTTATGCCGATGTCTTTGACGGCGTAGGCGTTGTTATCGAGGTCAACTGCGAGACTGACTTCGCAGCCGGCACCGATGTATTTAAGAACACTGTGAAGGCTCTGGCTGAGGCTGTTGCTGTCAACGATCCCGCTGACGTGGAGGCACTCAAGGCCTGCAAGTACCCCGGCACCGACCTGACTGTTACCGAAGTTATGCAGGATCGCGTTATGTCCATTGGTGAGAACCTGCAGATCCGTCGGTTTGCTCGTTATCCCGAGAACACCAGCGTATGCTATGTCCATGCCGGCGGTTCCCATGGCGTTCTGGTCAACCTTGCTGTTGAGGGCGACATTGACGTGACCGAGATCGGTAAGAACGTCTGCATGCAGATTGCTGCGATGAACCCCAGCTACTGGGATAAGGCAATGGTTCCTCAGGAGGTCATTGACCACGAGCTGACTGTACAGATCGAGCTGATGAACAACGACCCCAAGACTGCGAGCAAGCCTGCTCAGGTGAAGGAGAAGATCGCCGCTGGTAAGATCAACGCCTTCTATAAGGACAACTGCCTGATGCAGCAGGAGTTTGTACGCTCCGACCTCTATAAGGGCGACGTTGCCGGATACATTGCTGACGCTGCAAAGAAGCTTGGCGGTTCCGTCAAGTTCGTGGACGCCGTTCACTTCATCAGAGGCGAGGGCATCGAGAAGGAAGAGTCCAACCTGGCAGCTGAGGTTGCTGCTGCGCTCAAGGGCTAATTCTTAAAATATTCGGAACCGTCAGCCTGCGCTGGCGGTTCCTTTTTCCTGTTGCAAAACAGGGAAGAATGGGATATAATAAATTTGCTTATCAACAAAATTTCTGGAGGTTCATCATGGCTAAGATCACAAAAGATACCATCATCGGCAATGTACTCGACATTGCACCTGAGGCGGCTCCCATGTTCCTGTCCATTGGCATGCATTGCCTTGGCTGCCCTTCTTCCCGCGGTGAGACCGTAGAAGAGGCATGCATGGTGCATGGCGTGGACGCTGACGAGTTTCTGAATGCCCTGAACGCATTTCTGGGCGAGTCTGCGGAATAAGCTCTGATGCCCGGCAGTTGATTTCTGCCGGGCGTTTTCTATGGAGGAACTATGAAATTATCCAATCGTCTTCTGGCCTGTGCGGCGATGGTGCGCCCCGGCAGCAGTGTGGTAGATGTGGGGACCGATCATGGGCATCTGCCCATCTACCTGCTCCAGCAGGGCATCTGCGCCAGAGCCATTGCCAGCGACCTGCGTCCCAAGCCATTGCAGGCAGCAAGAGACAACGCTGCACTGGAACACATGGGAGAGAACCTTTCCTTCTGCCTGTCCGACGGGCTAAAAGACGTCCCCATGGACGGGATCGATACGGTGGTCTGCGCCGGAATGGGCGGCGATACCATTCGGGACATTCTGCTGGGGCGGAAGGACTGCTGGCGGCCGGAGCTGACGTATATTTTGCAGCCGCAGGCGGCGGTGGCGGAGCTGCGGGGCTTCCTGTCTGAGCAGGCCTTTTCCATTCTGCGGGAACGGTTCGCAAGGGACGGCGGCTTTGTCTATACTGTCATGGAGGTAAAATGGGGGAGCGGCGTGCCGCTGACCCCGGGACAGCGATATTTCCCCCAAGGGGACGTGGATCGGGGGGGGCCTCTGTATTCCGCGTATATGTCCCGCGTACGTGAGAGCCTGCAAAAGACAGTAACAGGCATTCGAAAAGGCCGTAACACCGATGAAAACAGGCTACGATACTTTGAAACTGCGCTCGCTGAGCTGACAGAACTGGAGGAACGCTATGGCAACGGTACATGAAATTTTGGACTTTCTTTGGGAGGTTGCCCCGGAAGATGGGAAGGAATCCTGGGACAATGTGGGCCATCTGGTGGGTCGCAGGAACGCGGAGGTCACCAGAGTTCTGGTGGCGCTGGATATTACCATGCCGGTGATCCACGAGGCCATTGAGACGGGGGTACAGCTGATCGTGTCCCATCATCCGCTGGTTTGGGATACCTACCGCCATGTAAATGATTCGGTGTTCCAGCAGGATAAGGTACTGACGCTGGCGGAAAACCGGATTGCAGCAATTTGCATGCATACCAATCTGGACGAGGCCGAGGACGGCGTAGACGATACGTTGGTCGAAGCCCTTGGGCTGACCCCGGAATACCATCTGGCAGAGGGGAAGATCGGACACGTGAGTGAGCTGTCGGAGCCGATGCCCTTACAGGAGTTTCTGCCTTTGGTCAAGGAACGGCTCCATGCCAACGGCCTTCGCTACTGCGACGGGGGACGCCCGGTGCAGCGGATCGCCACGGGCTGCGGCTCCTGCGGGGAGTATCTTACCGATGCCGTTCAGGCGGGCTGCGATACGTTTATCACCGGCGACGTGAAGTACAGCGTCATGATCGATGCGCTGGGGCAGGGAATCAACCTGATCGACGCGGGGCATTACCCCACGGAGAACCCTATTGTGACAAAGCTTCATCAGAAGCTGTCCGCTCGATTCCCGGATGTGATGGTGACCGTTGCCGAGCACATTGCCCAGCCGGATCAGTTTTTCACCTGATACCGGCGAATTTACGAAAAACCCTTGTGATACCAACAAAAATACTCCCGTCTTTTTAGCTTTCCGACGACGGAAG
>CAJKSU010000106.1 GCA_905202605.1 uncultured Eubacteriales bacterium | reverse complement strand
CTCTGCACCACTCTGCCGGAGCAACTGCTCTACCGATCGGGTAATCTGATAGCCCCGATCTCGATATGGATTGGGCATCAGTGTGATTTTTTTCATAGGTTTCACCCTTTCAGCGCTTCATGAGCCTCCCCGGCGACCTCAGCAGCGGTAAATGGCTTCGGTGTAACCGTCCGAAGGCAAAGATGTCCCAAAAACTCTATGTTGCCCTCTGGCCCCTTGACCGGAGAATAGGTCAGATTCTCTACCGTAAAGCCGAGAGAATCTGCCAGCGTCAGGAAATTCTCCAGTACCTCAATATGGGTAGAAAGCTCCCGTACCACGCCCTTTTTGCCCACCTTGTCCTTCCCGGCCTCGAATTGAGGCTTGATGAGGCAAAGCACCTCGCCGGTGGGCTTGAGCAGTGATTTGATTACCGGCAATACAAGCTTGAGGGAAATAGAGCTCACGTCCACCACGGAAAGATCCAACTGCTCTCCGATCTGCTCTGGGGTTACATTGCGGATATTGGTGCGCTCCATAACCACCACTCTGGGATCCTCCCGAATCTTCCAGGCCAGCTGACCATAGCCCACATCAATGGCAAAAACCTTCTTCGCCCCTTTTTGCAGCAGGCAGTCCGTAAAGCCTCCGGTAGAAGCGCCGGAATCGCTGCACACATAATCCTGCGGTACTACACCGAAAAAATCCAGCGCCTTTTCCAGCTTTAGACCGCCACGGCTTACATAAGGACAAAGTTTCCCCCGCACCTCGATCTCCGCTGCAGGATCAATGGGCGTTCCGGGCTTGTCTACTCGCTGACCGGCCACAAACACAAGCCCTTCCATGATAATCGCCTGTGCCTTGCTGCGACTCTCTGACAGCCCCTTATTTTGCAGCAGTACGTCCAGTCGTTCTTTTTTCAACGCCTTTCAGCTCCTTTACGGTTTCATAAACAGCCTGCGCATCAATCCCCCAAGTTCTTCGAAGCTGCGGTACGGAACCATGGGTCACAAAATTGTCTCCCAGATTCATCAGCCGAACCTGCTTCGGCTCCGCGCCCAACAGCGCCAGCCCTGCAAGGATTTCCTGTCCCAAACAACCCTGACGCACATCCTCTTCCAGAACAATCAGCCGTTCCGTCTTGCGTGTTGATTCCTGCACGAGAGAGATGTCCAACGGCGCCAGCTGCCACAGTTTTACAATTTCCAGAGAGATGCCCTCCTGCGCAAGCATATCTCTCGCCGCTATGGCCTCGGATACCATTGCGCCATAGCAGACAATGGTGGCATCGTCGCCTTCCTCCAAGACAGTATTTTTGAGGATGCAGTCGTGATATGCCTCATCCCCCCCACGGGGATAGCGCACCGCCACAGGACCGTCAACGCCATAAACCGCGTGACGCAGCGTCAGCCGCAGTTCCTCCGTAGAGGCTGGGGCAAACAATGTCATATGGGGTACAGTCCGCAAATAGCTCACGTCAAATACGCCATGATGCGTCTCACCATCTGCACCTACAAGGCCGGCACGATCCACCGCAAACACCACGTGCAGATTTGCTATAGCCGTATCGTGGATCATCATATCATAGGCACGCTGTAAAAACGTTGAATAAACCGCCACCACCGGGAGCATTCCCTGCTTGGCAAGGCCGCTTGCCATGGTGACCGCATGCCCCTCGGCAATACCTACGTCAAAAAAATGCTTGGGATAGTCTGCGGCAAACTGTGTAAGGCCGGTTCCCTGCTCCATAGCTGCGGTGACAGCACAGATCTTACGATCCTCCAGCGCCATGGCGCACATGGCCTTGCCGAAGGCAGAGGAAAATGTCTCCTTCCCACTGCCGCCGGAGCAGCCAGACTGAACGTCAAAAGCTGAAACACCGTGGTATTCATCGGGGTTTTCCTCTGCATAGCTGTATCCTCTGCCTTTGGTGGTGGTCACATGGAGCAGCACCGGGCATTGGAGCGCCTTGGCCTGTTGGAGCAGATACACCATTTTTCCGATATCATGCCCATCCACAGGTCCGAGATAGGTGAAGCCCATTTCATCAAACATATTGCTGCCAATCAGCGCATTTTTCATCCAGGTTTTCACCCGGTGCGTCACACGGTCAATGGCCTTACCACCCGGAATTCTTCCGGTTACCGCATGGAAAACCCGCTTACAGTTAAAGTAGGAGGGTTTCAGCCGCTGCTTTGCCAGAAACTTGGCGATGCCGCCGACATTAGGCTGAATGGACATGCCGTTGTCATTGAGTACAACAATCAGCGGCTCCCGGCTCTGGCCTGCATCGTTCAGCCCCTCATAGGCCAGTCCGCCGGTGAGTGCGCCGTCACCAATCACAGAGATCACGCTGTAGTGATCCCCCATGAGCGTTCTGGCCCGCGCCATACCCAGTGCTGCGGAGACGGAATTAGAGGCGTGACCGCCCACAAAGGCATCAGCATCTGACTCGTTGGGGCGCGGGAAACCTGCCATCCCGCCAAATTTCCGCAGGCTTTCAAAGCCGGCCATCCGTCCGGTCAGCAGCTTATGTACATAAGACTGATGACCTACGTCGAATACGATCCGATCCTCAAAGGGATCAAATATTTTATGCAGGGCCACCGTAAGCTCCACTGCGCCCAAGTTGGAGGCCAAATGGCCGCCGGTCTTGGATACACTGTCAATGAGGAATTTACGGATCTCCTGACAGAGAGCAGCATCCTCCTCAGGGGTAAAGGATAAAAATTCCTCACGGCTGCCCGCACGTTCCAAAAGATTCAATATTACACAACCTTAGTTTTTCCGCTTACGAAACAGCTGCTTCAGCCGTTCGGGTGCGGTTTTTATATAGTAGATCACCAGAGAGGCCAAATGGACGATTCTAGTGGATTTTGTCATAGCAAAGGTTTTCCCGATGGCCTTACCGCCAACGGTCAAACCGGATACCAGCGCAGCCATTCCGATTTCGAGCAGCCGTCCGCCGCTTCCAAGACTATCCATGCCTGTGAGTATCAAAAGGACAATTGACGCAGACGCCGTACCGGAAATTACGCCGCAGATATCACCCACCACATCGTTGCAGAAGGAAGAAACCTTTTCCGCATTTTTCAGGAGCCTGAGTGCCTCCTGTGCGCCGGGTACCTTATGCGCTGCCATGGAATGAAAGGGCTTTACGTCAGCAGCAGTCACCGCTACGCCCACGATATCAAACAAAATGCCGATCAGAATAATGACCAGCAGAATGAGAAAGGCCGCAGCAAGCCCAGCCTGCCCCAGCAGCATATTGGAAATGGTGGAAAACACAGCGGAAATTACTACTGTTGATAGAAAAATGGTGATAATCCATCGAACATTGACTGTTTTTTTGTTTTTTTTCTTCTGTTTTTGACTCGGTAAGTCAGACTTCAAGCAAGACCCTCCAATAAAAGAAAAGAAATCATGACGGCGGCAGATGGGATTAATCTTACGGCTTAGGTCTGGCCGGATTTCCCCGTATCCCACTCCCCGTTGCCGCAGGAGCGGTTTCCCTTTGAGAGATACGCCGGAGGGTTGCCCACACCGGTGCCAGATTGCCACTTAGTCCGCACTGCAATCCCCCATCTGCCCCGAAGACAGCCTAGGTGCTTTCCACAGCGGGCCGAATGATCCATTAGCCTCTTTTGCAAACGTGGTTTCGAGAGAATATCACCACCACCTGCGGCCGGCAGGCGTGCGTGCATAGCTCCTCTCTCCTCCCACCTTCACGCAAGGCAGGCTACGCTGTACGCAGCTACTTACACCACATTACAGGTTTAATCCTGAGTCGTACGCAGTCCGTCGGCATCCACAAGGGATACGCTGGCTGACGCACAAGAACAGGTCTCCACGGAATCCGGGTCGAATATCTCATGCCATTGAGTACCGCCCGAAAACCTTAACCCCCAGCACCCACCCGAAACTGGGCGTAACAAGCAAGCACCAGGGACTTCATCGATATGCCCTTTAGAGGATTTTTAGGCCCTCCCTAAAGATCATCGACTCCGACTAGAATACTGCGCCGTCATGAAAACTGAATATTACATCACATTATACCACATTTTTTCCGAATTTCAATGCATATTCAGAAAAATATGCATGTGTATTGCCTTAGTGTGTTCTGGCAGTCAGCTCCAGCGCCAGTACACGGAGGAAATCGGTGGACACAAAGCCCCCGGCATCCAGTGCGGACAGCGCCTGCTTCGTTTCCTGCTCCACCAGCCGCTGGCACTCGGCAAGGCCGTGAATGGTTACAAAGGTACTCTTACCATTGGCAGCATCAGAACCGATGGGCTTCCCCAGCTCCTGCTGGGAGCCAATCTCATCGAGCATGTCGTCCCGAATCTGGAATGCCATCCCCAGTGCCATAGCGAAGTTTCCAGCTGCCTCGATCTGCGCCTCACTGCCGCCGCCCAGCACCGCGCCCATCTGGCAGGCTGCCCGGATCAGGTCGCCGGTTTTATGCCGATGCACCTGCCGCAGTTGGGCTTCGTTCAGGCTCCGCCGCTCGCCCAGAAGATCCAGCACCTGCCCGGCGACCATGCCGTTTTCTCCGGCTGCCTCAGCGAGAATTGCAGCGCAGCGGAGGATCCGCGCCGGATCGCCCTGCATCTGTGCCAGCGTCCGGAATGCCGCGGGCTGGAGCGCATCGCCCGCCAGCGTGGCAATGTCCTCGCCGTAGACCTTATGGCAGGTCAGCCGCCCCCGGCGGTAATCGTCGTTATCCATACAGGGCAGATCGTCGTGGATCAGCGAATAGGTATGGATCATTTCAATGGCGGCTGCCGCTGGCAGCGCATCTGTTCCATTGCCGCCTACAGCTTCGGCAAAGGACATCACCAGAATCGGGCGGAGCCGCTTGCCGCCTGCCAGCAGGCTGTAGCGCATGGCTTCCAGCAGCACGCCGTAATCCTCCTGCTGCTGAAACTGCGCAGTGAGAAATGTCTCCACCTGCGTCCGCTTCTCCTCCAGTTCAGGACGAAATCTGTTCATCGGTCACGTCCTCCACTACCGGTGCGCCATCCGGCCCTGCAGTCAGCTTTGTTACCTTCAGCTCCGCCGCGTCCAGCAGTGCGCCGCATTTTGCCGCCAGCTTGGTGCCTTCCTCAAACAGGCGAATGGACTCCTCCAGCGGCACCTCTCCTGCCTCCAGCGCCTTAACGATCTCGTCCAGCCGATTCATGGACGCTTCAAATGTCACGGATTTCTTGTTCATGCCTGTTCCTCCCTGCATGCTTCCACCACAGCTTCGGCCGTTCCACGGTGGAAGCGGATGGTAATATGGTCGCCGGGCTTTAGTACACCAGCATCCGTCAGCGTCTGCCCCCGGTCATTTTCTGTAATGCTGTAGCCACGCGCCAACACCTTGAGGGGGCTCATGGCATCCAGCCGCGCCGCCATAGTTTCCAGTTGCTTTCGGTGACGACTGAGCGCCGCCCCCGCGGCCCCCGGCAATTGCTGCTGCCGCAGCTGCAATTGTCCTCTGGCCTTGGAAAGCTCTGCCTGCATGGCGCGTCCCATCGCCTCCACCGTATGGTCCAGCATCTGACGGCGATCCGACAGATACACCTCCGGGGATTTCAGCACCCGCGCATTGGCACGGAGCATCAGCTGACTGCGTGCGTTTTTCAGCTGCCGGCTCAGCAGCAACGCCATGCGGCTCTGTGCCGCGGTAATTTGATTCCGAAGCTCCTGCTGATCCGGTGTGCAAAGCTCCGCCCCGTTGGAGGGAGTCGCAGCCCGGAGATCCGCCACATAGTCCGCAATGGTCACATCCGGCTCATGGCCCACCGCTGAGATAACCGGGATCCTGGAGCGATAAATGGCGCGTGCCACGATCTCCTCATTGAACGCCCAGAGATCCTCCATGGAACCGCCGCCCCGGCCTGTGATGATTAAGTCTGCCATCTGATATCGGTTGGCATAGTCCAATGCTCCGGCGATTTCCCCAGCAGCCTCCTCGCCCTGCACCCGAACTGGCAGAAGCTTTACCTCTGCCAGCGGATACCGGTGCCGGATGATCCGCAGCATATCGTGTACCGCCGCCCCGGCCTCCGAGGTGATGATTGCAATCCGGTGGGGGTATTCCGGCAGCGGCTTTTTGTGTGCCTGATCAAACAGCCCCTCGGCGGCCAGCTTCTTTTTCAACTGCTCAAAAGCCACGGACAAATCCCCCGCACCCTCCGGCGTCATGGAAACGCAGTAGAGCTGATATACGCCGTCTCTGGGATAAACCGTGATCCGTCCCGCTGCCAGTACCGTCATGCCGTTCTCCGGACGGAACCGGAGCCGCATGGCGCTGGAGCGGAACATGACGCATTTCAGCTGGGACTGACCGTCCTTTAATGTAAAGTAGTGATGCCCCGAAGGGTACTTTTTATAGTTGCTCAGCTCTCCGCGAATGCAGAGCGCACCCAGAAGCCCGTCAGCGTCCAGCATCTCCTTGATGTAGCCGTTGACCTGACTGACCTCTAATATCAGCTGTTCATTCTGCATAACCGTTCTCCGCCAGCCATGTCAGCACCGCAATGCCCATGGCGTTGTCTGTTGAGCATGCCGGAGTGCCGAAGATTCCGCCCTGCGGCGCAATTCTACTCCGCAGGAGAGAATTGGAGGACACCCCGCCGGTAAAGACCGCGGGCAGCACGCCATACTGCTTTCTCGCCTGCTCCGTTGCCTTTTCAATGGCGTAGATCAGGCATTCCAGCACGAATCTTGCGGTATTCTCCCGGCTTTTTTCCGCCATCGCCGCCGCCTTGTTCTGCATGCCGGACAGGGAAAAGTGCATCTCCCGCACCTTCACGGGATAGGGCTTTGCCTCCCCCGTCTGGGCCAGCGCGTCAATGGCCTTTCCCGCAGGGAAATCCAGTCCCAGCAGTACGCCGGTTCGGTCGATGAGTTGCCCGGCAGAGAGATCCTCCGTGCCGCCGATGACCTGAGGGCGCAGCCCCGGCTCCACCAGCAGAAGCTCTGTGGTGCCGCCGGAGAGATGCCACGCAAGGAACCGCTCCTGCATCAGCTCCATATGCTTGCCGCTCCACAGCACCGCCGCCAGATGCCCCTCCTGATGGGAAAAGCCGTGATAAGGGACGCCGGAGGCAGACGCAATACTCCTTCCGGCGCCGCTGCCTGCCAAAAAGCAGGGCATATACGACCCCTCCACCGGTCTGGGGCGCTCGCTGGCCCCTACTGCCTTGGGAACCTCAGGCATAGACTGGGAGAGCGCTTCGATCATGTCCGGAAGGCGCACCACATGCTGAAACAGCGCATCTGACTGCCGCAGCCCCAGTTCCCCGGATTTTACCGTCAGCAGTCTGCCGCAGTTCTCCCCGGTTTCCCCGTCAAACCACGCCGCCGAGGTGGTATAGTTGCTGGTGTCAATACCCAGCGCGATCATTCTCTGCTCCGGGCAAAGGAACCCAAAATGCCGTTGATAAACGACACCTTATCCTCTTCCTCATACCGGCGGGCAATTTCTACCGCCTCGTTGATGACTGCACCGGTGGGTGCGTCCTCCACGTAGAGAATCTCATAAATCGACAGCCGCAGCACCGCCAGCGACACTTTGGAAATACGGCTGACCTTCCAGCCCACCGCATAGGTCTCAATGATCTGGTCGATCTCCTGCTTCTTTACATAAACGCCGCGCACGCAGTCCTCAATGTAGGAGAGCTGCTTGGCGTTGGGCTTTTCCTGATACAGATCTGTTTCCTCCGCCAAACGGGGATAGTAGTCCTCCTGAAATACCTTCTGAAACAGCTCCTCCGGAAGCTCATCATGGTATTCCATCTCATAAATCAAATGCATTGCAATTTCTCTTGCCGTTGTTCTGGTCATAGGATTTCCCCCTGTCAGTTCATTTTAAACATAGTCATTCATCCTACATTCTACATCACATTGCCGCAAAAAGAAAGTACATTTTTTACTTTGACAGAGGAAACGCCCCAACCGTCCCGGTCAGGGCATTTCCTTCATTGCTGCCTGTTCTTCTGCCGCTGGATCATCCGATGGAGACAGGCAAGGGCGTCGCTGAGGCCGCCCAGCCGGTCAATGAGCCCCATGGATACCGCCTGCTCGCCGTATACCACGCTGCCCACGTCCGTTGCCAGCTCATCGGTTGCTAGCATCAGGTCAAGGAGCTGCTTTCTGTCCACCTTGGAGTTCTTGCAGATAAACGTTAAAATCTGATCCTGGATCCTCTGGAAATACTGGTAGGTCTGGGGTGCGCCGATGACCGTGCCGCTGATGCGCACCGGATGAATGGTCATGGAGGCCGTGGGAACGATCATGGACTTCTTGGCGCACACGGCAAGGGGTACGCCGATGGAATGCCCGCCCCCCAGCACAAGGGACACGGTGGGCTTTTTCATCCCAGCAATCATCTCCGCTATCGCAAGCCCCGCTTCGATATCACCGCCTACCGTATTGATGAGGATCAGTAGCCCGTCAATTTCCGTACTCTCCTCAATGGCGGCGATTTGCGGGATTACATGCTCATATTTCGTGGTCTTGGTGGTTTCCGGCAGCACCTGATGCCCCTCGATCTGCCCGATGATGGTCAGACAGTGGATGCTGGCGTCCCGGCTTTTCAGCTCCGCGCTGCCAAACTCTATGGTTTCCTCCCGCTTCTGCTCTAAAAGGTCTGCTTTTTCATTGGACATATCCTGCTCTCCGATTCATTGTTTTATCGGAGTATGTACCAGAACCGCAGCTTTTATTCCGGCAGCACCGGCTTTTCCTTTTCATCCAGCCGGATGGTCAGATAGCCGGTTCCATTTTCCTCGATATAGCGATAAAAGCACATGACCTCATCCGCAGGGAGCTTCTGCCCTTCCTTCCAGACAAAGCGCAGCTCATTTCCCCGGCGCAGTCCCGGCGGAAAGCGTACCCCTCCCAAGCAGCCCCCAGCGAAGCTGCTCCATTCGTCACCGCTGCACACCAGTCTCCCCTGCAACAATTTCCCACCCGGCAGTCTGGACGTGGGCAGGGACGCCAGCACCGACAGGCCGCGATCCTCCGGCACCGGAATGCCCAGAGAAACTTCTCCATGCTGAAACACCGCATACACCCGGCAAAGCTCCGATGCCCGGAGCTGCCCCTGAAATCTGGTATACAACCCCTGCTGCCACGCCCGCAGAACCCCAATCGGCTCCTTTCCACGGACAATCGGCACCTGCATAATAATCACCCCTGCACTAATATATGCAGAGGTGATCCGGGTTTATCCATGCAGTCCAAAGCTCACCGCAATGGCGTCGTCTACTTTGTTCATCATCGCATCGTCCAGATGCCCCATATGCTCCCGCAGACGCTTTTTATCAATGGTGCGCACCTGCTCCAGAAGCACCACGGAATTCTTGGTCAGCCCTACCGTGGGACCGATCAGCTCAATGTGGGTGGGCAGTCTGGCTTTATTCATCTGGGATGTAATGGCGGCTGCGATCACAGTGGGGCTGTGCTTGTTTCCCATGTTGTTCTGCACGATCAAAACCGGGCGGCATCCCCCCTGCTCACTGCCCACCACTGGGCTGAGATCCGCATAAAAAATATCTCCGCGTCTTACGCTGCTGTCCA
>CAJKSU010000105.1 GCA_905202605.1 uncultured Eubacteriales bacterium | reverse complement strand
CCCCATGATCTGACTGCAAAATGATGATTGCGCCGGGATCGTGCGACTGAATTTCATCCACCGCCGACAGAATCCGGCTGCTGGCATATTGGAGATAGCCCAGATAATACTGCGGGTCCGCCCAGTCGTTTCCATGCTCCGCCGGAACCGGATTTCCATCCGCATCGTACAGGAAATACGTATGGGGACACTGTACATAGCCCAGCGTCAGGGTCGGGCCGTCCTCAGCATACCGCCATGCCGACTCCATCAGTCCAAGACTCTCCTGAAGCATATCCTCATAGGCCGTTTTTGTCTGGAGCTGGGGCAGCTGTTCCACCAGCCCCGACAGCACCGGGACGCTGGGCAGGAGGCTGTTCTGGTACAGATACACCCCGATGGAATCGGCATGCTGCCCGTGAGTCAGCACTCTGGTACCGTCCGTGTCCAGAAAGTCCATGTGGTTCACCAGATGGATCCGGTATCCCATGTCCTGAAATACCTGATACAGCTGAGGAACCGCGCCGTCGCCGCTTTCAAAATAGGGCGGCACACCGTAATCCAGCCCATAGAGATCCGGGATCAGCTGCACCGTCTCCGTAGACTCCACGTTATAGCTGTTGTTCGAGCAGGAAAACCCTCGCTGCTCCAATTTTTCATAAAATCCGCTGTGGTCGAAATCGTAAAAATAGGAGAGACACTCCGGTCCCGCAAATTCATCATACAGGTAATAATACACATTAGGCAGGTTTTCCGCCGTCTGCGCTGATACCGCTTCCTCCGGCTGCTGGCGGCGCTGCTGATTTTCCTGATGGGCATGCCAGAGCTTGGGCGCAGCCATCCCCAGAGACGTCAGGCTCATACCCCCCAGTGCCAGCGCAATCAGCAGACAGGGAATGCCGCAGCGCCACTGCTTTTTTCGCAGCAGCACCAGCAGCAGGATCCCTATGACCAGCACCGCCGCCAACGGGTATCTGGCACGAAACCATGGAGCATGTGTCTGCACGCTTTTCGTCACCAGTCCGATATTGGTAAACACCAGCATACCCAGACTGGAAAGCAGCCCCGCCGCCCCGGTCTGCCGGGTGATTCCCAGCACCGCCAGATAGAGGAGCACGCCGATGCTCAGGAATATTCCGAAGAACACCAGCGCATCCTTGAACCGTGCCTCAGGGATATTCCCTGCGTACTGAAACAGGCAGGGATACAGGCACACCAGCACCAGACTCACAAGGGAGCAAAGCACCGGCTGCTTGCCTGTCTTTCCCTGATCCGATTTCCCGTTACTTTGCACCCAGCAGCTCCTCCAGCTCCGTCAGCGTTGCCTCAAATACATGCAGCGCACGCTGAACCACATCGGGCTTTGTCAGGTCTACACCGGCAATTTTCAGTTCCTCCAGCGGATAATCGCTGCCGCCGGTAGTCAGGAATTTCAGATAGCCGGAGGGATCGCCCGTCTCATAGATGCCGTCGGCGATAGCGACAGCGGAGCAGAAGCCGGTGGCATACTGGTAGACATAATATGCAGAATAGAAGTGCGGGATCCGCGCCCACTCCGCATCCTGAAGAGGATCCACCACAGCGCCCCTGTAATACAGTTCGTTGAGGGCATGGTACTTCTGGCTCAGCGCCTGCGCCGTCAGCGGCTCGCCGCCGCGGTACATATCATGAGCCTCCCGCTCAAATTCCGCAAACAGCGTCTGACGGAATACCGTGGTTCGGAAGCTCTCCAGCAGGTGGTTCAGGAGATAGGCACGGCGGTTTTTGTCCGTCTCGGTTTTGAGGAGATACTTGGTCAGCAGAACCTCATTGACGGTAGAGGCAACCTCTGCCACCAGCAGCCGATAGTCGTGGTTGGCGAAGCTGTTATTCTTGGAGGAATAGTAGGAATGCATGGCATGCCCCAGCTCGTGGGCCATGGTGAATGCGTCGTCCAGAGAACGGGTGTAGTTCAGCAGCACATAGGGATGCACGCCGTATACCCCGCAGGAGAATGCGCCGGTGGTCTTGCCCTTATTCTCATAGACATCCATCCACTGCTCCCCGTAGGCCTTGTCCAGCAGCCCGGCATACTCCTCGCCCAAGGGCGCCAACGCCTTTTTCACCAGCGCCTTGCAGTCCTCCAGCTCAATATCATAGTCTACATTTTCTACCATGGGGCAGTAGAGGTCGTACATATGCAGTTCCGAGAGCCCCAGTACCTTTTTCCGCAGCTGGAGATACCGCTCCATGATCGGCAGACCGCCGTGAATGGCCTCTACCAGCGAATCATATACGCTCACCGGCACATTGTTGGCGTACAGGCTCTTCTCCAGAGAGCTGTCAAAGCCCTTCGCTTTGGCAAAATACTCGTCCAGCTTTACCTGACCGCCATACAGCGCCGCCAGTGTGTTGATATACCGCTGAAACTCCCCATGATATGTCTCAAACGCTTCCTTGCGCACACTCCGGCTGCGGCTGTCCCGGTACAGGCCATAGGTGCCGTGGGTCAAAGTTGCGGGCTTCCCGTCCTCGCCGGTGATATCCGGGAAGGTCATATCTACGCTTTCCAGCATGGTAAAGGCGTCGTCCGGCGCACCGGCAGCATCCGACAGCTGCGCCAGCAGCTTTTCCTGCTCTGCGGGCAGGGTATGCGCCCGCATCCGATCCGTATCCTCCAGAATATGACGGTACTCCTTCATTTCCGGCAGCTGAATCCATGCCGTGAGCGTCTCCTTGGGAATGGAGAGAATCTCCGGATCCACAAAGCTCAATACCGTGGAAAGCTCCACATACAGGCTCATGGCCCGGCCTTCCAGGCGCTGTGCCTCCGGGTCACCGTTATCGCCGGACTTAAAGAGGCTTGCATAGAGATAAACCAGCTCCACCTGCTCGGTAGCCTGATAGATCTGATCCAGCCCGGCCTTGAGCTGCGCCGCGGAGGTTTTTAGGGTTCCCTCCAGCGCCTTCAGCCCCTCTACTGCGGTCTTTGCCTTTGTATACGCCTGTTCCCAAGCCTCCTGTGTTTCAAATATATCACTGAGCTTCCACTGGAATCTGGGGTCCATTTCCTTGCGGTTCTTTAGTGCCATCTTCCACGCATCCTTTCTGTTCTGCCGGTATCTGTACCGGATTGTTTCCGCCGTCCCATAGGTTGCGGCATCGCCCATATTGTAGCACGTTTCATTCCGTTCCTCAACCGTTTCCGCTCCTTTCGACTCTATGCATTCCGTTTCTTCTATCTTCCAGAATGTTTTACGGAATCTAAAGGTCGCGTTCACATTCTGTTCATATTTCTCAGCTACTATATCCATGCGCAGAGGAACTGTGCGGAACGGAGAGATCATTTGAAACTGATTACCTTTGCGGTGCCTTGCTACAACAGCGCCGCCTATATGGACAAATGCGTGACCTCCCTGCTGACCGGCGGTGAGGACATTGAAATCATTCTGGTGGACGACGGCTCCACCAAGGACGACACCCCTGCCATCTGCGACCGGTACGCCGCACAATACCCTAATATTGTCCGCGTGATTCATCAGCCCAATGGCGGTCACGGTGAAGGGGTTAATCAGGGACTGCGTCACGCCACCGGCCTTTATTATAAGGTTGTGGATTCCGATGACTGGCTGGACGCTGACGCCCTGCAAAAGGTATTACAGCAGCTGCGGCTCCAGTCCATGGAAACGCCGCTGGATATGCTGCTGTGCAACTATGTCTATGAGCATGTGCAGGACAACACCTCCCGCACCATCGACTACCACAATGTCTTTCCTCAGGACCGCGTGTTTTCATGGGAGGACTGCGGACATTTCCGACCCAGCCAGTATATTCTCATGCACTCGGTGATCTATCGAACCGAGCTGCTGCGGAGCTGCGGCCTGACCCTTCCCAAGCATACATTCTATGTAGATAACATCTTTGTATACTATCCCCTGCCCCAGGTGAAGCGCATGTACTATATGGACGTGGATCTCTACCGGTATTTCATCGGCCGCGAGGATCAGTCCGTCAATGAAAAGGTCATGGTGCAGCGGGTGGATCAGCAGATCCGGGTGACCCGGCTGATGTTCGGCTACTACAATCTCGAAACCTTGAAGACCATGGAGCCAAAGCTGTCCCGGTATATGTTCCGGTACCTCTCCATGATGCTTTCCATCTGCTCTACCCTGCTGAATCTGGACGGCTCTCCGGAGGCGCTCAAGAAAAAGGATGAGCTGTGGAAGGAGCTGCTGGGCGAGCATCCCGAACTGTATCGGAAGCTCAAGCTGTTTTCTCTGGCTGCCCTCAGCAATCTCCCCGGCTCCGCAGGCCGAAAGGTAGAGGTCGGCGCTTACCGCCTTGCCCATAAGATTTTTAAATTCAACTAAGGCAATACCGCACAATGCGTCTTCGGATTCTGACGGATCTTTTTTGCCTGAAATTCGTTTGTAAAACCTTGAAATACACAGAGTATTCCCGCAGTTTTACATCTTTTCCTGTCGAAAAATCTCTCGTCAGGCTCTCTTTCCAATTTGTACGATATTTCCCTAAAAATTCGGAGCGCTGCAATTTTCATTGCAGCGCTCCGTTTTCTGTGTTCGGTTACAGCTGCTCCAAAAGCTCGCTGAGCACCTGTCCAATGATCTGGGGATTTCCCTTTCCCTGAGTCTTTTTCATCATCTGCCCCACCAGCGCATGGAAGGCGTTCTTGTTGCCGCTCTGATAGTCCTGCACCGCCTTCTGGCTCTGGCGCAGCACCTCCTCTGCCATGGGACGCAGTACCGCAGGATCGCTGATCTGCTGGAGCCCCTGAGCCTCGATGATCGCCACCGGATCGCCGTCCTCCTGAAACAGCTGCGCAATAACCTTCTTGCAGGTGCCGCCGTTGATTTTCCCCTGTCCCAGCAGGTCGGAGAGCACCGCGATATGCTCCGGCGCCACCGGAACCGCCTGCTCCTCGGGGCAGAGCCGTGCCACCTCGCCGGATACCAGATTGGCGGCCAGCAGCGGATATTCCGTCTCCCCTGCCACAGTCTCAAAGTAGTCGGCAATGTCCTTCCGGGTCACCAGTGTCTCCGCCGCCAGAGAGGAAAGGCCGTACTTTTCTTGATACGCCTGCTTCCGCTGATCCGGCAGCACCGGAATGGAGCGCCGGATCTCCTCCAGGAATTCCGGGCTGACCACAATGGGAACCAGATCCGGATCCGGGAAGTAGCGGTAGTCGTCTGCGTTCTCCTTGGAACGCATAGAGGAGGTCTTTCCTGTGTTCATATCAAAGCGCCGGGTTTCCTGAATGACCTCGCCGCCCTCCTCCAGCACGCTGACCTGACGGGCATACTCATACTCGATGGCCTTCACCACGTTCTGGAAGCTGTTGAGGTTCTTCATCTCGGTACGGGTTCCCAGCTTGTCGCTGCCCTTTTTCCGAATGGAAAGGTTTACATCGCACCGGAGGGAGCCTTCGTTCATCTTGCAGTCCGATACGCCGGTATAGAGGATAATGGCCCGGAGCTTCTGGAGATACGCCTTGGCCTCCTCCGCCGAGCGCATGTCCGGCTCGGACACGATCTCGATCAGCGGAACACCGCAGCGGTTGCAGTCGATCAGGGTTCCCTTGCCCTCCTGATGCACCAGCTTGCCGGCATCCTCCTCGATGTGGATCCGGGTGATGCCGATGCGCTTTTTGCTACTTTCCGTCTCAATGTCCAGATAGCCCTCGCTGCACAGGGGCAGATCATACTGGGAGATCTGATAGGCCTTGGGCAGATCCGGGTAGAAGTAGTTCTTCCGATCTTGCTTGGAATAGGTGGCAATCTTGCAGCCGGTGGCCAGTCCGGCCTTTACCGCATACTCCACCACCTTGCCGTTGAGCACCGGCAGAGAGCCGGGCATACCCGTGCAGACCGGGCAGCACTGGGTGTTGGGCGCCGCACCGAATTTGGTAGAGCAGCCGCAGAAAATCTTTGTGGCGGTTTTCAGTTCCACATGAACCTCCAAACCGATGACCATCTCATAATTTGCAATCATGCCTCTGCACCTCCATCCTGCTCAAAGGCAAAGCCAGCGCGATACAAGGATGCCTCCGACATAGGCTTGCCGATTAGCTGAATGCCAATGGGCAGTCCCTTATTGTCCGTGCCGCAGGGCAGGGACAGCGCCGGAAGTCCGGCAATGTTTACGGGAACCGTATAAACGTCGCCCAGATACATCTCCAGCGGATCCGCCGTCTTCTCGCCGATGCGGTAGGCGGTGGTGGGCGCTACCGGCGCCAGAATTGCGTCGTAGCCGGTGAACACCTTGTCGAAGGCGTTTTTCAGCAGCGTCCGAACCTGAAGTGCCTTTTTATAGTAGGCATCATAGTAGCCCGCAGACAGCACGAAGGAGCCAAGCATGATCCGACGCTTTACCTCCGCGCCGAAGCCCTGCGTCCGGCTTTCCTTGTACAGCTCATGAATTTCCTTGACATTCTCCGCCCGGAAGCCGTATTTGACTCCGTCAAACCGCGCCAGATTAGAGGATGCCTCTGCCGAGGAAATGACATAGTAGGCAGGCAGGGCATATTCCAGCTCCCGAATGCTCACCTCGTCCACCTGCGCACCCAGTGTCTCCAGCCGATGAGCTGAAGCACGCACCGCCGCAGCGATCTCCGGCTGGAGGGCGTCGGAGAAATACTCCTTGGGCAGCGCAAAGTGCATGCCCTTGACGCCGCCTTCAATGCCCTGAGTCAGGTTCAGCTCCGAGCCGGGCAGGCTGGTGGAATCCCGACCGTCCTGACCGCAGATTGTCTCCAGCACCATGGCGTTGTCATAGACATTCTTCGTCAGGGGGCCGATCTGATCCAGCGAGGACGCAAAGGCGATCAGGCCGTAACGGCTGACCAGACCATAGGTGGGCTTCATGCCCACCACACCGCAAAATGCCGCGGGCTGACGGATAGAGCCGCCGGTATCGGAGCCGAGGGCAAAGGCTGCCTCTCCCGCAGCCACCGCAGCCGCCGAGCCGCCGGAGGAGCCGCCGGGAACGCAGTCAAGGTTCCGGGGATTCCGGGTCATTTTAAAGTAGGAGTTCTCCGTGGAGGAGCCCATGGCAAACTCGTCCATGTTGAGCTTGCCCAGCATCACCGTCTGCTGGTTCTGAAGCTTTTCCATGACCGATGCATCATAGGGCGGCACAAAATGCTCCAGCATCTTTGATGCGCAGGTAGTTGTGGTACCCTTGGTGCAGATATTATCCTTAATGCCGCAGGGAACGCCCGCCAGTGCCGGGAGCACTTCTCCCGCTGCCCGCTTCTGATCCACCGCGTCCGCCTGCCGGAGCGCCAGCTCTTCTGTTACCGTCAGATACGCGCCCACCTGACCATCCTTTTCCGCAATGGCATTCAGGTAGGACTGCGCCGCCTCTCTGGCAGAGATCTCTTTCCGCTCCAGCGCCTGCGCCAGCTGTCTGACTGTCAGTTCTGTAATATTCATATTCTGACCTCCTTACTCAACCACCTGGGGTACAAAGATATAGCCGTCCTGCTTTGCCGGAGCGTTTTCCAGCAGCTGATCCCGGTCAAAGGACGGACGAACCGCATCCTCCCGCCAGACGTTTTGCAGTCCGCCGATATGCGCCATGGGTTCAATGCCATCGGTGTCGATCTTCGCCAGCTGATCAGCAAAGGCAACCACCTCCAGAAGATCCTTTCGGATGCTGTCCTGCTCTCCGGCAGGGATTTTCAGCATGGAGAGATCCGCCACATGCTGAATGTCAATGCCGGACTGGGTATCCTTCGCCGCCTTGACGCCCCGCATGACGCCAGACTCGTCCCGCGTGCCGATGCCCAGCACCTCCAGCTGCTCCTCGTCTACCGTGTTCGGCGCATCCGTCAGCGGGCAGGACGCATCCTTGAGCTTGGGGAACGCGATGACATCCCGGAGGGATGCCGCCTTGGTAAGCTGCATCACAAACCGGTCCAGACCAAAGGCAAAGCCCGCATGGGGCGGCGTGCCGTACCGGAAGGCGTTGACCATAAAGCCAAAGCGCTCGTCGATCTGCTCCTGCGAGAAGCCCAGCGCCTCAAACATCTTGTTCTGAACCTCACGCTGATGAATACGAACGGAGCCGCTTCCCAGCTCAATGCCGTTGAGCACCACGTCAAAGGCCTGCGCCCGCACCCGACCGGGATCGGTCAGCAGGTACTGCACATCCTCCGGATAGGGCATGGTAAAGGGATGGTGGGTCGATACCCAGCGCCCCTCCTCCTCGGAATACTCGAACTGGGGGAAATCCGTAACAAACAGGATGTTCCACTCGTCCCGGCGGAGCTTCAGATGGTCTGCCAGCTTCAGGCGCAGACCGCCCAGCACCTTACGGACGGTGGAAAGCTTATCCGCAGAGAACAGGATAAAGTCGCCGGGGGCCGCGTCCATCTCCGACAGCAGGGCATCCATCTGCTCCTGAGTAAAATACTTGGTGAGAATGGAATAAACTTCGCCGGTGGGCCGCCATGCAATCCATGCCATGCCCTTTGCGCCCAGCTGGAGCGCCTCATCGGTGAGCATCTCGATCTCAGTTCGGGTGAAGTCCGCATGTCCGCGAACATTGATGGCACGAACCACGCCGCCCTTTTTCAGCGCATTTTTGAATACGGAGAAGCCGCAGTCCTTCACCGTCTCCGTCAGGTCTACAATGGGAAGGTCAAACCGCAGGTCGGGCTTATCGGAGCCGTACTTGTCCATGCACTCCGTCCATGTGTGCCGGGGGAACGCACCGGGGAATTCGACGCCCATCAGCTCCTTGAACATGTACTTGAACATGCTCTCCAGATGCTGGAGCACATCCTCCTGCTCCACAAA
Source organism: uncultured Eubacteriales bacterium (assembly GCA_905202605.1). Taxonomy (GTDB): domain Bacteria; phylum Bacillota; class Clostridia; order Oscillospirales; family Oscillospiraceae; genus HGM13006. The sequence continues at coordinate 789 of CAJKSU010000105.1, read as the reverse complement.
GCTCATTTCCATATCCACCTGAGTGAATTCCGGCTGACGGTCCGCCCGGAGGTCCTCATCCCGGAAGCACCGCGCCACCTGATAATAGCGGTCAATGCCGCCCACCATCAGCAGCTGCTTGAAAATCTGCGGAGACTGAGGCAGGGCATAAAACTTGCCGTTGTGAACGCGGGAGGGTACCAGATAGTCTCTTGCACCCTCCGGGGTGGACTTGGTGAGCATGGGGGTTTCCACAGACAGAAAGCCATGAGCATCCAGATAATCCTCGGCGCATTTCTGCACTCGATGGCGGAATTTCAGTCTGCCGATCATCTCCGGACGGCGCAGGTCCAGATAGCGGTACTTGAGGCGGAGTGCCTCATTGCCGGTGCCGTCCTCCACGGAGAAGGGAAGCGGATCCGCCTCGGAGATTACCTCCAGCTGCTTGGCCCGCAGCTCTACGGTGCCGGTCTCCAGCTTGGGGTTTACCGTCTCCGGGTCACGCTTCCGGACATAGCCGTGAACCGCGATCACCGTCTCATTCTTCAGCTTATCCGCCGCGCTGAATTCCTCTGCCGAAAGCTCTCTGGCATCGAATACGACCTGCAAAATGCCCTCTCTGTCTCTCAGGTCAATGAACACAACGCCGCCCATGTCGCGCTTGGTCTGCACCCAGCCGCAGACCGTTTCCTGCCGTCCAATGGCCGCTTCTCTCAGAGCGCCGCAGTAAATGGTGCGCTTGAGCATGAAAATCACCCTTTCTTATACAAACAAAAAAGCCCTTCGTCCCGTCTCCTGATGGAGACATGG
>CAJKSU010000104.1 GCA_905202605.1 uncultured Eubacteriales bacterium | reverse complement strand
AATCTGTGCCGTGGGGCAGCGGGCAAACCGCGCCGATGTGGACGCACTCCGGCTTTCTGCTCCCTTTGTCCGGGAGGTCGGTGACTGCATCCGCCCCGCCAATATCACCAAGGCCATGTATGAGGGCTATCATGCGGCACTGGACATCTGATATTCATTTTCTGTGAAAGCATCTGAAAGAATTATTGATTCTCACCGCATGCAACATGTGCTATCATGAAATCAGCGGGAATCATTCTCAACAGAATTTCAAAATATAAACGGAGGTAGTAACCATGTCTTTTCAGTACAATCAGCTGGTACCCGTGGTATTCGGTAACGGAGCCATCCGTGAACTTGGCCAGAAGGTCAAGGATCTTGGCTGCAAGAAGGTTTTGTGTGTATATGACAGCGGCGTTAAGGTAGCTGGAATCGCACCTAAGGCCGAGGAAAGCCTGCGGAACGCCGGTGTGGAGTATGTGGTCTTTGACAAGATCACTGCCGATCCCACAGACATTCTGGTCAATGAGTGCGGCGCACTGGCAAAGGCCGAGGGCGTTGACGGCGTCGTGGCTGTGGGCGGCGGCTCCAGCATGGACTGCGGCAAGGCCGCAGCGCTGCTGCTGAACCACGATGCTCCCATCCAGCAGTACTTCACCGCTCCCCCCAGCTTCCTGGAGTGCTCTGTTCCCGTGATTCTGGTGCCCACCACCGCCGGTACCGGCAGTGAGGTCACTCAGGTCTGCGTCATCACCCAGACCCCCGAGAATTACAAGCCCTCCATTTTCATGCGCAGCACCCTGGCAATCGTTGACCCGGAGCTGACCCATACGGTTCCCCCCTCCGTCACTGCCAACACCGGTCTGGATGCCTTTACCCACGCCAGCGAGGCCATCACTGCTAAGGGCAGAAACCCCCGCTCCGAGCTTCTTGCAAAGGCAGCCATCGAAAAGATCGCCAAGTATCTGCCCATCGCTGTCCGTGATGGCAAGAACGCCGAGGCCCGCTATGAGCTGTGTCTGGCTGCCAACTGGGCAGGCATTGCCTTTGCAGACACTGACTGCCATCTGGGTCACAACATGGCCGATGGCATCTCCAATGCTTTCCACACTCCCCACGGCATGAACTGCGTCTGGGTCAGCCCTGAGCTGATGAATGCCTGTGCAAACGTTGTGCCCCGTGAGGTATCCGTTGTCGGTGAGGCCCTTGGCGTTCAGTTCACCGGTCAGGAAACCCCCGAGGAGATTGGTGCCAAGACCGCCGAGGCAATCCGCAGCCTGATGCACAGCGTGGGTCTGAAGTCCCCCAAGGAGCTGGGCTTCGATCGGGACACCTTTATCAATTGCTACAAGGTTGCCATGGAGATTGATCTGGGCCTGCGACTCAACTGCCCCTTCGAGGCAACCCCCGAGATCGTAAAGGATCTCTACACCAAGATTTACGACAACTATCAATAATTATCATACCCCCATCCTCCCCCGCACAGCAAAGGTGCCGCAGAGCAAACGCTCTGCGGCACCTTTGCAATTGTCAGTTGTCATTGATTTGTGCTTTGATATAATTGACGAAGGATTGTGCAGCGGGAGGCATCAGTGTATCCCGTTTGTAAACCAGATAGACCGTCCACGCAAGACCCGGGCACTCCAGCGGATAGGACACCACATGAGGCATAGGCAGGGCATTGGCTACGGTCTCCGTGGTAAGACCCACCAGACCCGGATTGGTGCTAACGATCCGATGGACACCGATGACCTCACCCACCCGAACCTTGACCTCCGGGGTGATGCTCCGCTGAGCGCAGTAGTCCAGAAACATTGCAGGTGTCTTGAAGTTCTTGTCAACCGTGACCATGGGAACCTTCTGAATCATCGGAAGCATATCCTCGGTAATGGTGTCCGTACCCAGACTGGAGAAGGTTCTGCAGCGGTCGTTCACCACCAGGCACAGACGAACCAGGAACACAGGGATCGCCTCATACTTTTCCGTATCCACAGGGCCAACATTGAATGCCAGCTCTGCAGAGCCGTCATCCAGCGCCTGGTCACAGGGAATGGAGGGATACTCTGTCACAGAGATCTTGATATTGGAATGCAATGCTTCAAAATCCTGAATCACACCCACGGCAAACTCAGAAAGGCAGCCATAGACGCAGCCCAGACTGATGGTTTTCATCACGGCCTTCTGACTGGTGAAAAATCGTTCGCACTCCTCCAGCTCAGACAGAATATTCCGCACATGATCCCTCAGGAATTCCCCCTCAGGGGTCAGAACCACGCCATTGGAATTCCGTTGAAAGAGCCTGCACGAGAACTCGTCCTCCAGCCGCATGATGGCCATGCTGAGTCCCTGAGGAGAGATGTAGAGGTTTTTGGCTGTCTTTGAAAAGCTGCCCCACTTGCAAATTCCATCGAAATACTTCAGCTGCTGAATATTCAAGTGAATCACATTCCTTCGCAATAATTAAAAGCCCAACAGTTTATCATATTGTAACAGATGCTTCATGCTCTTTCAATGAAAATTTCACAAAATCGTTGATATTTCGTCGTTTTTTACAAAAAGCTGCCTCATCCGCGCAGATGAGGCAGCTTTTCACTTATTCTATAATGTTATGGGGCGGAATCGTTACTCTTTCCATGCGGTGCGGAACTTCAGCCACTCAGGATCGGGGTCCTCGTTCCAAGCCCAGTCGCGGCCACCCTTGAATACCTCGGCATTCATTTCATTGCTGAGGATGTTCAATGTAGCGGTGGGGAAGCGCTTCGCCATGTGATAGTAGAACTCGCCGGGGGTGGTGGTAGCAGCCAGCTCTTCTTCAGTGGCGATCAGATAGTCCTTGGTGAACTTCAGGCCGCTCTCATCCAGAGGAGTACCCTCACGCATATGGCCGGGAATGACAACCTCGGGCTTCAGGTCATAGATGCCCTCAATGTCCTTGATCCACAGTTTCCGCTGTTCCTCGTTGACCTCGCAGGTAAAGGGATGGGCATCATTGAATACCACATCGCTGCACACTACAGTCTTGATGGAAGGGATCCATACGATGGTATTCCACATCAGGTCGCCCATGCAGCGGATGATCTCCAGACGCTCGCCCTCCAGCTCCATGTAGTCAGTCGTCAGGGGCTCCAGAGCGTCACACTGCTTCCGGCAGAGGTTGGTTTCACCGATGATCTCCGTCCATTCGTCCAGCTTGGGCTGATACTGATGGGAATACAGGGTACAGACAGGAGCCGGTGCGTAGCACTTGGCGTTGGGGAAAACACTGTGAATCTCGCCCATACCCCAATAGTGATCCGGATGGGCATGGGTGGAATAGATGGCCTTCAGCTCCAGTCCGGTCTCCAGTATTTCAGCGATCACCCGGTGGGCATTGGCACGGGTCCATTGGCAGTCGATCAGAATGCACTCTTTTTTACCCATGACAATGACGCTGGTGACGTTAAAAGCATCCTCAGAGGACACAAATACCTTTGTGGCCAGCTGGTTTTCTCCGTGTCGAATGGTAATGGTCTGCACAAATATGCCTCCTTCTTAATATTTGTTTTGATGATTCAATTATATACATTACAGCCTCAGGGGGCAATAAATCAAAAATTGTGCGGCATCAAGTTTTCCTTGTAGCAACAACTTATTGTGTCCCCCTTAAACAGACTCTTTATTCCATGAGCCCACGTTACATTGTATAATCTAAATAGATTTAATGATCTTCAAAGCCGATTTTCGGTGTTTTCAACAAGGCAAAGCAAGGAGGATATAAAGATGGATACTAGTCTGGATTACTCAGTGATCGACCAGTTGAACCTGTCTCTTCCGCCCATCGGTGTCTTTTATGACCTGTTCCGTCCGGAAGGCATTCCGCCGCTGGAGTCTGGCGTTGAAAAGTCTCTGTGTGAGCTGCTTTGCTACGCCCAGGAGCGCAATACGCCCTTCTGCTTTTCCAAGGATCACCCGGAAACCTGCATTGGAAAGATTATTCTGGGCATGGAGCAGTTTCCGCCCAGCGCAGAAAGCGGACAAATCGGGCAGCGTTTGGGGGTGTTTGACCAGCCCCGTTGCAACGGAAGGCTCTACTCCTCCATCCATAAGCTCCGGACAGGCACAACAAATTTTGTGTCCTTTGTCCCCTACGGGCAACTGCAGCGTGTTCCCGATGTGCTGATCTTCACCGGAACCGCAGCACAGGTTGAACCGGTTATGCGCGCTGCCACCTACTCCACCGGAATCAATTATTCTTCGGAATGCACAGCAGTCATGGGCTGCTCCTGGTTTATGGCAAAGCCCTATATGACCGGCGAAATCAACTTCGTGATCCCCGCCTTTATCCACGGCCCCCATGGTCGTCGTCTCTGGCCGGAGGATACGGTACTTGTTTCTGTTCCCTATCAGTGGATTCCGACGGTGATCCGGAATCTGGGCGAAATGCCCCTCCACCTGGCCGGACACAGAAGCAAGGATGCCTATTATGAGGAATTTTCAGGGATCCTCGCTGCACTGGACGAGGAAACCAAAGAATTTAATAAAACACAGGAAAGGAAGCGCTAAAATGATCCCTGCAATCAAAAACATGAAAAACGCATTTGATCTGACCGGCAAGAATGTGGTCATCACCGGAGGCAACCGTGGTTTGGGCCTTGGAATTGCCGAGGCAATGGCGCAAAGCGGCGCCAATGTGGCAATTCTCTGCCGCGACAGTGCAAAAGCACAGGAGGCTCTGGAAACACTCCGCGCCTATGGCGGCAATCACATGGCCTTCAACTGCAACATCACAAATTTGACCAGTGTCAACGAAACCGCGAAGCAGGTTGCCGAGCAGTTCGGTGGTGTGGATATTCTGGTGAACAACGCCGGCGTATCCTGCGTCAATGAACTTCTGGATATGGATGAGCAGCTCACTGACTGGTATAACGTGGTCAACACAGACCTCAATGGTACCGTTCACATGACCTATGCCTTCGGCAAACTCATGCGGGATGCCGGCAAGGGCGGTGCCATCATCAATATCGCCTCCAATGCGGCGTTTATTGTCAACAAGACCCAGGCCATGAGCCCCTACAGCAGCTCCAAGGCCGCCGTATGCCATTTCACTCACTGTATGGCAGTGGAACTCGGTAAGTACAACATTCGGGTCAATGCGATTGCGCCTGGCTTCTTCAATACCGAGCTTTCCAAGTTTATCCCCGCAGACCAGTTTGCCTATATCAACAACCAGATGCCTCTGGGGCGCTTCGGGGAACCCATTGAGGTGGGCGCGCTGGCGGTGTTCCTGGCATCTCCCGCGGCTGCACAAATCACCGGTACCGTTCAGGTGATCGACGGTGGTTACATTCTCTCCTGCTAAAGGGTCAGGCTACCCGGCAGAAAAGGCAGGTGAAGGATTTATACATTCGCCCCGCAAATATGAAATCAAAAAGAAGAAAAGAGGGAAAATATGCATTTAAGTGTATTGGTGCTGACTGTCATCTTCGAGATTATCATCATTGGCGGTGTTACGCTTGTACTGAATCGGCGCAGCACTTCCAGAGGAGATGACTTTGCAACCGCCAGCAGAAGCCTTCCTGCAATCGCCATTGCAGCCACACAGGCTCTGACCTGCCTCGGCGGCGGCCACATTATGGGTATGCCCGGCGCAGCCTCCGCCTTCGGTGTTGCTGCTCTTTGGTACCAGATCGCCAGCGGCATTATGATCGTGCTCATGATGTGCGTATCCGGCCCCTGGATTCGCCGTCTCGGCTTCTCCAACATCCCTGATATGTTCAGCAAGATGTTCGACAAGCGCACCGGCATTCTGATCTCCGCATTCTGCTGCGCCAGCTGCTTCGGCGTGCTGACCTGCGAGCTGCAGGGCGTAGGCTCTGTCGTTTCCGCCATCACCGGCTCCCCCATTGCTCTGGGCGTGCTCATCGGCGGTGTCATCGGCCTGCTGTACGTCATTTTCGGCGGCATGGAGCAGGTTGGCTGGGTCAACGTGTTTAATGCAATCTTCATGTATGTGGGCGTTTTCATCGCCATCCTGTACCTCAACGGCGTTATTGATGGCGGCTGGGTGAGCGTAAACGAGTACTACATCAACAACGGCGAGCAGTGGAAGCTGGAGCTGTTCTCCAACGGCGAGACCTGGCGTGTATACATCATCGGCACTCTGGTTGCCGGCATGTTCAACCAGATGGTCGCCGGCCAGTCCGGTCAGATCTCCGCATCTGCCAGAAGCGTTAAGACCCTCCGCCGTGCTGCCCTGTATGCTGTTCCCATGAACACCATTTTCGGCGCCATGATGATTGCTCTGTACATGGGCACCAGCGTAATGCCCCAGTACACCAGCATCCCCGGCAGCCCCGGATTCCAGAACATGGCCATGATCGTTGGCGAGCTGCCTGTATGGCTTGCTGCATGGGTTCTGGCAGCATTTGCTGCGGCAATGCTCTCCACGGTTGCTGTTCAGCTGCTGACTCTGGCTACAATCTTTGTCCAGACCATTTACTGCAACTACTGGAAGAAGGACGCTACCCCCAAGCAGCAGACCAAGTACATCCGGATCGTCATTCTGGTTGTCTTCCTGCTGGGCACCGGCATGGGCGCAATCCTGCCCGAGGTTTCCGCTGCTATGACATGGCTCTTTGCATGGCTGCTGCCTGGCTGCTGGATGTTCATCTTCGGTATTTGGTGGAAACGCTCCAAGGCAGCTGCCTTCTGGTCTCTGCTGATCTGCGGCGTCTTCAACTGCATCTGGTCCTTCACCAGCCTGCCTGCGCTGGTTCATCTGGAGGGCAACAACAACTCCATCGGTCTTCTGGTGGTATCCATCTTGGTATACGTTGTGATTGCTGCACTGGATAAGAACGCAGAGGGTCCCTTCAAGAAGAAGTATATCGAAAACCGCAACGCCTGTGTTGCTGATGACCTTGTGAAATAAAGGAGGAACTGAATATGGAAATCATCAATGATTTTTCCTTCCTGGCGCCCTATATGATCAAGTCCGTGATTCTGTTCCTGGTGATCGGACTGTCCAGTATCGTGGTAAACAAGATCAGCTTTTCCGTACCGGAAGACGATGAATAAGGAGGTCATACTATGAGTCCCGAAGTCGCCAGTGCTATCTGGGAGGCATCCGTTATTCTGGTGATCGTCATCATCGCCGGGTTGTCCTTCTACGGTGAATACAAGGAGAAAAAAGCCAACAAAAAGTAATCGGGGTTCTTCCGATACAATCTAAGGGAGTCTGCGCTATGGGTTTTACGTTTAATTTTTCACAGCAGCCTGGTATGTCCATCTTCTTTCTGCTGATCGGTGTGTATCTGGTATTCTGGATGTTTATCTCCGTGGCAATTTCCGTGAGCAAACGTGCCCGGGAATATTTCTCCAGTTTCTTCCCCCAGTGGTTTGGGAGGTCCGGTCATCCCTTCACGAAGCGCGAAAGGATCGGAGCCGGTTTTCAGGCAGTCACGGTAGGGATCATCGTATTGGTACTGCTTCTATGACGCTGTAAAAGAGCTTCTGCGCAAGATCTTTTGATTCCCGAATTACGACAGTCATCGCCGCCGGCCTTATTGGTCGGCGGCGATATGTCCTATGGGCGACCATGCCGCAGTGGGAGAACAGTGTTCCTCCCGCCCTTTCCGGCATCTCACAGGGCCGCCTCAATATGCGAAAAACACACCGCACAAAGGGTTTTCACTGCCCTCTGTGCGGTGTGTTCTTATCTGTTCAGTGCCCGATCAATGCTTTCTGCGGCCAGCTTCCCGGCACCCATCGCCTGGATCACGGTGGCAGCTCCGGTGACAGCGTCACCGCCGGCCCAGACCGCCTCATGGGAGGTAATCCCTGCCTCATCCACCAGAATGCAGCCCTTGTCATTGACTGACAAGCCCGGTGTGGTGTCCTTGATCAAGGGGTTGGGCGTGGTGCCAAGGGACATGATCACGCAGTCTGTCGGAACCTCTTCCTCACTGCCGGGCACCACCACAGGTCGGCGGCGACCGGAGCTGTCCGGTTCTCCCAATTCCATTTGGATCAAAGTCATAGAGGATACATAGCCCTGTTCATCTCCGTGGATCACAGTGGGCGCACAGAGGGTTCGGAAGTCGATCCCCTCCTCCAGTGCATGCTCCACCTCCTCCCTTCGGGCAGGCAGATCCTTCATGCCCCGACGGTAGACCACAGTCACCTTTGCCCCAAGGCGGCGGGCGCAGCGGGCAGCATCTATGGCAACATTTCCTCCGCCTACCACAGCCACCTGTTTCCCGGAAAGCTGCATAATGGGCGTAAAGGAATCCTTCTGGTAGGCCTTCATGAGATTGATGCGGGTCAAAAATTCGTTGGCAGAGTACACACCGCAAAGGTTCTCCCCGGGAATGTGCATAAACTGAGGAAGACCGGCACCGGAGCCGATAAACACTGCCTCAAAGCCGTATTCCTCCATCAGTTGATCGACAGACAGGGTGCGGCCGATGACCATATTGGTCTCGATTTTCACGCCCATAGCCTTGAGGCCGTCTACCTCTTTCTGGACAATGGCTTTGGGAAGACGAAACTCGGGAATGCCGTACACAAGTACGCCCCCTGCCAGATGGAGGGCTTCAAAAACTGTGACGGAATAGCCCTTTCTTGCCAAATCTCCTGCGCAGGTCAGGCCACTGGGGCCGGAGCCGATGACCGCAACCCTGTGGCCGTTGGGGGCGGGTTTGGGAGGGATCTCACACACATGGTCGTTGTGCCAGTCGGCTGCAAACCGCTCCAGTCGGCCGATGCCCACAGGTTCCCCCTTGGTTCCACGGACGCACCTGCTCTCGCACTGGCGCTCCTGAGGGCAGACACGGCCACAGACCGCAGGCAGCGCAGAGGTTTCGTAGATCACCTGATAGGCGCCTTCATAATCCTTCTCCGCAATTTTGCGGATGAAACTTGGAATATCCACCTGCACCGGACAGCCATCCATACAGGGATGATTCCTGCAGCCCAGACACCGGGCTGCCTCATCCAGCGCCAGCATCTCTGTGTAGCCAAGGGCAACCTCCAGGAAGTTGCCGCTGCGGATCTCAGGGGCCTGAGACGGCATAGGATTCTTGCATTTGCTCATGTTTGCCATTCCTCACGCCTCCTTCCGGAACAGATTGCAGGTCTGGCTGTACTTGTGCCGCTCCCAGTCGGCATACATCCGGCTCCGTTTCAGGCTCTCGTCCCAGTCCACCAGATGGCCGTCAAAGTCCGGCCCGTCTACACAGGCAAACTTCGTCTCACCGCCAACTGTGAGGCGGCAGCCACCGCACATACCGGTGCCGTCCACCATGATGGGATTCATGGAAACGGTGGTGGGAATGCCGTATTCCTCAGTGGTAAGCGCCACAAATTTCATCATGACAAGCGGCCCGATGGCAATGACCTGATCGTAGAAATGTCCCTTTCCAAGCAAATCCCTCAGGGCATCGGTCACCAACCCCTTTTCTCCGTAGGAGCCATCGTCTGTGCAAAGCCGGAACAGGTCGGAGACGCTTCTGAATTTTTCCTCCAGAATCACCATATCTCGATTCCGGAAGCCTGCAATGGCATGTACCTCCGCACCGCAGTCGTGGAATTTTTTGAGGACAGGATAGGCAATGGCACAGCCAACACCGCCGCCGATCACGCAGACCTTCTTGTTCCCTTCGATCTCCGTGGGACGGCCCAGCGGGCCCACAAAGTCCTCCAAAAACTCACCCTGCTCCATATGTCG
>CAJKSU010000103.1 GCA_905202605.1 uncultured Eubacteriales bacterium | reverse complement strand
GGAGCCATCGACGACGCGGGAGATGTCGGCTGCGCCGACAGAGGGGTTCCCCAGAGAGAACCGACAGCATAAAAACCGGGAACGCCCATGCGCTCCCGGTTTTCACATTCACAAACGCTTATTCCGCGCGCAGCTTCCCATACAGCTTCTCCATCAGCGGGAAGAACACCCCGCCGACCACATTGCCAAGGGAAATGACAACGAGATACAGAAGGCTCTTTCCGGGGGCCGCAAGTAGCTCGCCGGACACCGCCCAGTAGTACATGTCCGCAATGGAGTGCTCCGTTCCGGCGAGGATGAACACCGAAACGCCTAGAAAAATGGAAAGATACTTGCCCAGCTCATGGGGATTCTTGGCGTAGCCGTTCACCGCAAGATAGATGAAGATATTGCAGATGCAGGCCAGCAGGAACACGCTTCCAAGGCTGGTGGCCATTTTGCCCTCCACCATGGCCTTGGCGGTGATATTGATGCCCGCCTCCGTGCCGCACAGGGAGGTGAGGTTTTCCACCAGTGCAAGGAAGCCGGTGCCAACCAGATTGCCAAGCCAGATCACCAGCAGCGTAACGATATAGCCGGGCTTGTTGTCAAAGAGATAGCAGGCCTTGCCGGTGAACAGGTTGTAGCCTCTGGTGCAGATGGCGAACAGACCGATGGCGAACAGCAGCGCACCCACCACGTTGCCGCCGGTGAATGCGTCCTTGAGCCGCAGAAATACGGTGCCGCCCAGACCGATGCATACGCCTGCCAGAACGGCATAGACAAAGGTAGCCAGATGTTTTTTCATGAACGAAAACCTTCCTTTTTTTAAAATTCGACACAGATATCATACGGCAATGCCACACAGCAGGGCAAGGGCATTTTACACAAATCTGCCCGCCGCGATTGTGCGGTATTGCCTCAAAACTGAATCCTCGATGATTCCGGCGCCTTGAGAATGTGATGGGTGTCGGGATCGGTGACCACCGGATCCTCACCGTAGATGTATAGACCCTTGACCCGTCCGTCGATCATCGCACTGAAGGTATCGGTGGCGTGAAGGCCTGCCTTCTTGGGCAGCTCGCAGCCCCATGCCTTCTCGAACTTCTCGATCACAGGCAGGTTGGGCTTGCCGTCGAGGGTGATCTTCTGGTAGCCGGGGTAATCGTTGGGCTGTGCGCCCATGTCGCAGGCGCCCTGTACGTTGTTCTGACCGCGCAGGGGGTTCACGCCGCAGCCGGGACGCCCCAGCTTGCCCACCATCATCGCCATGTTGGACATGGACATCACGCCCTCGGTGCCGGTGGAATGCTCGGTAACGCCCAGACAGTATGAGTTCTTCCAGAGACTTCATCCTGCTCCTCCTTACACATACTTTTTGAGAATGTCACCCACCATGTCGGGGGTCAGGCGGCCGTATACATCGTCGTCCACCATCATGACCGGAGCCAGACCGCATGCGCCCACGCACCGGGTGGCGTCCACGGAGAACTTGCCGTCCGGAGTGATGGAGCCGGACTTGCAGCCCAGCATGGCCTCGATCTTATCGAGGATCAGCTGAGAGTTCTTTACGTAGCAGGCGGTGCCAAGACATACGCTGACCCGATGCTGACCCTTGGGATTCAGGGTGAACAGGGAGTAGAACGTGGCGATGCCATAGACCTCGGACAGGGGGATATTCAAACCGTCGGCAATGAGTTGCTGCACCTCAATGGGGAGGCAGCCGTAGATGTTCTGAGCCGCCTGCATCACGGGCATGGTGCCGCCCTGCACATCCTTATACTGTGCAATGACCTCCCGGAGCTGTGCTTCCTGCTCCGGCGTACCCGAAAATGTAACCAACGTTTTCTTGTTTGGCATATTGTTACGCTCCTTTTCAGGGATTTCCATCGTAGAATGGTTGGTAAGCGTATTATATATACGATTCTTTACCACGTCAAGAATCGTTATTTTCTTCACAAAAAGGGGCGTTTTTGTCCGAAATGAAACAAAAAACAGGTTACAATCTGGAAAAATAGTCCAGCTGCAAAACGGGATGGAGCGGGCGGCGGACTTCGGACGGAACGCAGGATTTTTATCAGGTTCATGCAAAACGGAGGGCAATTCCTATAGGGCAACACCGCATAATTGCGTCTTCGGATTCTGACGGATTCTTTCCGCCAGAAAGGCGTTAGGAAAACCTTGAAATACACAAAGTATTCCGGCGGTTTTCCACCTTTTTCTGACGCAAATCCTCTCGTCAGACTCTCTCGCCAAATTATGCGGTATTGCCATAGAAACACTAGAAAGTAATACAAAACTAACCGCAGCCGCTTGACAGCATACCGAAATTCCGGTAAATAGAAAGGCAAAACCGCCTTGACGAGTTATGCGGTATTGCCGGAAGAAAATATACTCGGATGAATGAAATTCGGCCTGCCCCTTTGGAGCAGACCGAGTGAAATATGCCTTCGGCTATGTTCAGTTCACAAAATCTTCGATATTGGAATTTGCGCTTCTGTAAAGATGCCCCATATTCCGGTAGATAAACGTCACGATCTGCCCGCGGGTGCAGGTATTGCCGGAGCGGAAGGTGCCGTCCGGGTAGCCGTTTACCACGCCATGGCGGCTCATCCAGCCCACTGCCTGCACATAGCTTTCGGGGATATCATCGGTGAAGTTGTCAGGACCCCAGCCGGTGTCGCTGGGGCTGCCGTCCATGCGCCAGAGCATGGTGACCACCATGCCGCGGCTCACCGGACGGTCCGGCGCAAACTTTGTCTCGGAAACGCCCTTGGTGATCTCGTTTTCATAGGCCCACTGCACAGCGTCATAGTACCGGGCGGTCTTGGGCACGTCCTCAAATTCATGGACCGTGGTGGCCTCCGGCTCGCCGTACAGCCGCCACAGGAACATTACCATCTGCCAGCGGGTGCAGGGGGTATCCGGGCGGAAGGTGCCGTCGGGGTAGCCCAGAGTGATGCCGGACTGGCTGGCCCAGGGGATGGACGCCGCGTAATAGCGATCCTCCGCCACATCAGAAAAGCCCGATGCCCCATCAACGGGAACGAAGTCCACGCCGATCTTCTGAGCATAGCGGTCGGCGGTGCTGCCCTTTACGCCGTAAATTTTCAGATTCTCATTGGGGGAGATTGAAGAAAGGTAGATCAGATCCACGGAGGCGGGAATATAGAACGCCTCCAGACCGGTGCAGCCCTCAAAGGCATGCACACCGATATCGGGCTGCCCCGCAGTGAGGGCAACGGTTTTCAGCCCGGTACAGCCGAAGAAGCTGTAGCCGAAGCTGCCGCCCACCAGCGGCAGGTTAAGCTCCTTCAGGCTGGTGCAGCCGGAGAAGCAATAGTCGTCCAGGGCGATCAGTTCTCCCTGGAACTCTACCTGCTCCAGCGCGGTGCAGTCCGCAAAGGCCCGCATCCAGATCAGCGCTACGCTGTCGGGAATGGTGACGGAACGGAGCTTTTTCATGCCCATGAACGCTTCCCCGTCGATCTCGGTGACGGGCTTTCCATCCACCTCCGCGGGGATCACGATCTCCTCCGCGTCCGGGTCGGTGCAGCCCTTTACGGACGCACCGTCGAAGGACATGGCATTGCCGAAGGTCAGGATGGACGTGCTGTCGGCTTCAACCGCGTCTGCCGCCATGGCGGACAGGGAGCACAGGCTCAGCACCATCGCCAGCACCAGCAGCAGACTGGTTAGCTTTCGTTTCATAATACTCTCTCCTTTTCATCGGGCAGCGTGGTCACGAGGGTAGTTCGCTGCCGTAATATTGATATTTTAGCTGCTCCACGGTGCGCAGTCAATCACAAGACGTAAAATCGTGGAAATTCCTAAAAGAAACGGGCAAATTTTAGGAGAAATTACAAAGCGATTCGTTTTAAGGCAATACCGCATAAATCGGCAAGAGAGTCTGACGAAAGATTTTTCGTCAGAAAAAGGTGTAAAACCACAGGAATACTCTGTGTATTTCAAGGTTTTACAAACGAATTTCTGGCGAAAAAGATCCGTCAAAATCCGCAGACGCATTTGTGCGGTGCTGCCTTAATTCTACACAGCGTCACATTGTGACAACGCCGCCGAACATTGTTCAGACTGGGGAGACTTTGGCAGGTGCGTGCCGAAAGCTCCCCCCAATTGGGGTCCCCGCCGAAGCCCAGCGTCAGTACCCGCAAGGGGTATGCCGCATCCGTAGCGCAGCAAAGCTGCTGACGGCTGCGCTACTTGGTTCGGTGGGGAAAGGAGGAGAAAGGAAGTGAACGGAGCTTTTCGCCCCAAAGGCGGAAACGGAGTTCACGGACTTTTCGACGACGCGGGGAATATCACGAAGTGACAAGGGGGTATCCCGCCCCACCCCAATACGCAAAAACGGCGTGCTGCAAGCTTTCCTGCGGCACGCCGTTTCTTATTGATTGTTGGGGATGGGAGAATTTCTCTCTGCACACCCCTCTGTCGGCGCAGCCGACATCTCCCCTTACAGGGGGAGACATGAAGCGCACCCCATAAGTTTCCCCAATTGGGGTCCCCGCCGAAGCCCAGCGTCAGCGGGTTCGGTGGGGAAAGGAGGAGAAAGGGAGTGAACGGAGCTTTTCGCCCCAAAGGCGGAAACGGAGTTCACGGACTTTTCGACGACGCGGGAGGTGGCAAAATCTCCGATTTTGCCGGAGGGGTTCCCTTATTCTACCTCGCCAAATACGCCACAAAGCTCTGGTGAAACACCTCGTACCGGGAACGGCTGATGGGAATCACTTCACCGCTGCGCAGCGTGATCTCAAACCGCCGGTAGGATTTCACTGCGCCCAGACTGACGATATACCCCCGGTGGCACATGCAGAACCGCCGGGCGGGCAGCTGCTCCATAATGTCGGGGATCGTCTCATTGACCGTGACCACCTTATCCGTCAGGTGAATTTCCGTTTTCCGGCTCCGATGCTCGCAGTAGAGGATATCCCGAAGCCGCAGCACCTGCTGCTCCCGTCCGGCGCTGACGGTCAGCGTCTCCCGGCGGGATTCCAGATCCTCTAAAAACAGCTCTACCGCACGGGGCATCCGCTCCTGTGCCTCCTCCTTGAGGATAAAGTACAGGGGGCGGGTTTCATAGATATCCGTGGCATAGGAGAGGTAAGCGGTGAGGTAAATGATGCTGCACTGGGGGAATTTCCGGCGCACCTCACGGGCAATGGTGATGCCGCTGGGCTCCTTGCTTCCAAGGTCAATGTCCGTCAGCAGCAGCTCCAGCGAGGTGGCATGCTCCAAATGCCGGAGCAGCTCCTCCGGCTGGCTGAACATCACCAGCTGGATATCGAACCGAACCCGCAGCGGGCGGAGATTTTCCTCCAGTGCCTGCCCGGTGGACTTTAAAATGATCGGATCATCGTCCAGCAGATAGATGGTAAGAATCTGTTTCATGCGGTATGCTCTGCCCCTTCCTGCAAGTGTTCCTTAGGGATCATCCAGAGGAGGATACGCACCCGTCCCTCCGGATTTTCGATCTCCATCTGACCGCTGTAATCCAGAGCGATGCGCTCTAAAATGTTTAGTCCCCAGCCATGCTCCATGTCCAGCCCCGGCGTTTTTCGCGGGACGGCGGTGCCGGGCTTTGCAGTGTTTTCACAGATGAAGATCAGCCGCCCGCCCTTGTAGGACGCATGGAACCAGATATCTCTGGGGATGTCCGGAGGAAGCTGCTCCACGGCGTGAATGGCGTTGTCCAGAAGATTTCCCACCACAGAGCAAAGATGAATCGGCTCTACCCCGATATCTGCGGGGATGCTTCCCTCCAGATGGAGGGAAATGGCCTGCCGGTGGCATATGCCTACCTTGGCCTCGATGACTGCGTCCACCACGTTGGAGCCGGTATAGTGCTTCCGTCCGGTGCGGTTGACGTTTTCCCGGAACTCCGCCAGCTGGCTCTGCACCAGCGCATAGTCCCCCTGATCCAGCTCCGTTTGCAGCACCTGAAGCTGAATGCGCATTTCACTCCGAATCTGGGAGAGGGCGTGGGCGTTGTCCCGCATCTGCCGGTAATAATCCGACTGCGCCTGTAGAATCTGCCGGGATTCCCGGCTCTGCTGCTCCAGTGCATAGGCCTGATCCATTCGCCGGAATGTCCAGATGAGCAGAAAGTCCAGCAGCAGGTTCACCACCAGATAGAACATGCACAGCAGGGGCAGCATCGGATTAGTACCCAGCGCGTCCAGCCCCATCCACACCGGCAGCATCACCATAAAGGCCTGTACCGCCAAAAAGGGCAGATACCGCCCGGAGCCACGCATAGCCTGCTTCTGAATCAGCCGCTTGCAGAGATAGTAGGGAATCAGCAGGGAAATGGCATAAAAGGGAAGATAGGCGATCCGGGTCGCCAGCAGCCACGACAGGCTGAGATCCGTGATCCTGCGGAAGCTGGGGTTGAAATAGAGCACCATCAGGTCGATGGGAACCTCCGTGACCATAATGGCGATCATGTACACCGCCATATACAGCACCGAGGGCAGCACCGGAATCCGCCGGAACAACAAAATCAGCAGCAGCTGAATCAGTACCGTCAGGCCGCTTTTCAGCGTGGCGGCGCCGGGCATGACGTAGCTGAAATACCAGTACACAAACCCCTCCATCACCGTCATGAGGACTGTAAACAGCACCGTACGCCGGGTTTCGATGAACCGCGCCATGATGATGCCCGCCATTACCAGCTGGATCACCGTGGTCAGAACATCTGCGATCATGATTTCCATTGTATATACCTCCCGGCGTCCGAACTACCGTTTTGGTATAAAAAACAACCAAAACGACATTCATTTGTGTTATTTATGGCGCAGTATGCTAGGATAAGGCCACGTTGGGGTGCTGAGGGGCAAAGGTCAGGGTGATTTCATACTGTCCTGCTGTCCCTGTACCGGAAACCGTGCCGGAATAGCCGCCCGCACGGAGCCGGGCTTCCAGCTGCGCCGTCTCCTCCTCCATTGCTTCCGATAAAGGATAGCGAAGGGCGAGAATCAGGGGCTGCTCCTGCACCACCGAAAGCAGAATTACCGGCTGCATCTCCGGCGGAACCTTACGGCAGACCTCAATGGCGTGATCCAGCAGCATGGCGGCGATGCTGCAAAGCTGCACCTCGCCGGAGCCGAGATCCCCCACCAGTCTGCCCTGAACGGTCAGCGCAATGCCCTCCTCCTGACAGATGGCTTCCTTGGAGTGGATCACCGCATCCACCATGGGATTGTCCGTTCCCTGCCTGCCGGTGCGGGCAAGGGCGGCAGTGATGGCGGAAATCTGCTCCCGCACGGTGTCAAGCTCCCCCTGCTCCAGCAGAAGGGAGAGCGTGGTCAGCTGATTCTTCATGTCGTGGCGCACCTGACGCAGGGCGCGGGCGTTGTCCTGAAACTGCTGATAGTAGTCCATCTGCATCTGCACCATGGCGTTTTCCTCCTGCTGGCGCTGCTCCAGAGCATGCGCCTTGCTCATGCGCCGGAAGGTCTGCACCAGCAGCAGATCCAGCAGCAGGTTCGCGCCGATGTAGGCAAGCGCCATGCCCCACCACTGGGAAAAATGCGCCATGTTGGCCTGCAAAATGGTCAGCGGCAGCACCAGAAGGATCGTCTGCACCGCCAGAAACGGCACATAGCGGATGCTTCCGTCGCCCTTGAGGGTGTGGTAATGCCGCTGGAGCAGCACATAGGGGATCAGGTAGCCCATGGTAAACAGCAGCAGATACCCCGTCCGCCACACCAGCAGATACATGGGGGCAATGTCGGCGATGCTGTGGAAGCCGGGATAGTAGTGCATCAGCACCAGATCCATGGGCATCTCCGCCATCACCATAGCGACCAGGGTAATGATATAGTAGAGGAAGCACTGGATCAGCGGCCTGCGCCGCATCAGCACGATCACAAGCAGCTGGATTCCGTCGGTCAGCAGCAGCCGCAGGGGCGTAATATCCGTGACCACATAGCCGGTGAACATATAGCTGAGAAAGCTCCCCAGCGCGATCAGAGCCATGCAGAGCCGGGGACGCTTTGCATCAATGAACTTTGTGAAAAAGTACGCCGCCAGAAGGTTCTGGGGCAGGACGGTGAGAATGTCCATCAGAACGATATTCATATGATGCTCTCCTTCCATCCAATTTCCACTCTATTATCTCATATTTCTCCATGGTTGTAAACTTATTTTTTATTCTGCACAAACATCCAGCAAAATATTAAAAAATTATACAATTAATTCACATAAATACCATAATGAACCTTGTTCGATTTGTAAATCATACAACGATATTTGTATTTTTTCGGAAGATTTACTGCATATTGATTATAATCAAGGAAGAGCTCCGAAACGGTATGATAAGATGAAGCAGGAAGAACGGAGCGATATGCGCCCCGGTTTTCTCAGTAATGACAGGAGTGAAGCTTATGCTGATTCGTGAACTTTTGAATATCGAGTCTTTGCAGCCCATAGTCGCCCAAACTGGGGAGGCCGGACTGGAAAAGCCCCTGAAGGATGTAGTGCTCCTGGAATACGACAGCCTGCAGCAGCCCCGTCCCAAGGACTATTATCTGGGTGATTTTATCATCTCCACCCTGTATTTCGTCAAGGACGATCCGGAGGCGCTGTACCGGGTGGTGGGGCAGCTGATTCAGCTGGGGGCAGCTGGGCTGGCCTATAAATCCGTGTATTATCAGGACTTTCCCGAGCCGGTGCTGGAGCTGGCCCGGAGTCACAGCTTTCCGATTCTCCGCTTTGAAGGACTGTATATTGAGGACGTGATCCTGACCATCAGCGACAATATGCGCCTCCGGCAGGAGTTTTCCATGTATGAGGAGCCGCTGTTCAAGATTTTGCAGGGAACCGCCGAGGGCTATGGCATAGAGCATCTCTGCGCCCAGATGAATCCAAACCGGAAGAAATATATGTGCGCCGCCTACGTCCATTCCGAGAATATGACCTCCGATTGGAGTGCCGGACTGCGGAACGTTCTGCAGCTGCGCAGCAGCCGCAGGATCACCTCCAACTATCGTTTTCTGCAATTCCGACGGGGCTTTTTCGTGCTGCTGAACTATACCCAGCCGGTGCCGATAGCAAGCGTTGGAAAGGAGCTTCTGGAGCTGTTTTCCGGCTTGGGCATGGATCTGCCGGAGCTGCACTTCGGGGTGGGAACGCTGCAGCAGCGCTCCACGGACTTTGACCGGGTCATCCGCGATGCCTTTGACGCCCTGCTCTACAGCCTCCGCAGCGGCCGGCAGCTTTCCACCATGGAGGATCTGCGGCTGTATCAGTGTATATTCCCACTGGTGCGGGACAAGACCACGCGGGCGGTGATGCATCATATGATGGAGGTGCTGGAGGCCTATGACCGGGAAAGCTCGTCGGGCTGCCTGCTGGAAACTCTGGAGGTATACGCCCGGAACGGCTACAGCATTCCGGATACCGCGGAGGAAATGCAGCAGCATCCCAATACCATCCGTTACCGGCTCAAGAAAATATGCGAGCTGACCTCCACGGAGGCCGAGGTGAACCACGCACTGTTCCTGCTGGGAGAGTTTTTGAAGATGGATACCCTCAGCAGCTCAATTTTCTGATTTCATGAATTTACTGACGATATGAAAAAGGGCGAGGGGGCAATCCTCTCGCTCTTTCCTGCTTGGCACGCTATCTCTTACACTGTGTTACATCATGTTATATGGCATTTCATCGGCATCACATGTTCGAAGGAGCACACAGATTTAATAAGCCACTTGAAGCCTGGGACGTG
>CAJKSU010000102.1 GCA_905202605.1 uncultured Eubacteriales bacterium | reverse complement strand
GACAGCATTGACACGGGGAAAAAGCAAATTTACAAGTTGGCAGTAAAGGGCGATGAGCGAGTTGCGATGAATCTCGGCATAGATTACGGTCGGCATATTGAAGTCTTGGGAGATTTGTATGTTTACAATCTTGAACATACGTTTTATGATGACCTTCTGGATCAGATGCTGACCGATATTGAGCCGACGGAGGATACACAGTTTGTACTGCTTGATGTAATTGACTATGAACTGCATATGTATGGAAATCACTATAGGATTTACTGGGATGCAGAAAGACATCATAGAACATACGATGGAATCAGTTCGTCGTCTATATTCCTGAAGAATGAAAGAAATGTTACTACGGATATGCTGGTAGATAACCAGGTTGAACTGGATCCTCATTTTTATTTGATTGTTCCGGCACGTGTAGATGCAGATGAGGCGATTGCTGCAATTCAAAAAAAAGGATATGATTTGAATCAAAGCAAGTGCTACTCAAATGTGTATGGAAAACTCTTTGTCTATGAATTCAGCAATTAAAGGTGTGAATTGCCTCTTGACAGAAAGGAAAGGTTTGTTTGGCGAAATCAATCGCTTCCCAAAAGCAAATTGAGTTTGTTGTTATTTTTAAGGCGCTCGCGTGTCTGCTGATTCTAAACAGCCATTGTCGGGATATCTATCCGATTATGTTTTTTGCAGTAGGCGGAGGACATGGAAATGCACTGTTTTTTGCGTTGTCCGGATTTTGCCTCGTCAATATACAGCAGCCCTTTTTCCAATGGTATTGGAAGAGAATTCGGAGAATTTTGCCAATATCACTGCTGATTGCGGCGGTGGGAGTGATTGGCGCAGTTAGCCAGCAAAAAATTGCAGCTACGGGATATGATGTTTTGGCGTATTGCCTGAATCAGTATTGGTTTGTGTGGGCAATTCTGATATACTATATTGCGTATTACTTCGTATTCCGCCGCAATCCTAGGAAATATGGCATAATCACGCTGGCGGCACACTTGATTGGATATGTTATTTTATACTTGGCTGTGGTGAACCGGCAAATATTCAGCGTCGAGCTGGAAGGGTTTTCGCCTTTTAAAGTTTACTTCTATTTCAGCGTATTTGTTTGCGGCGGGCTGTTGCATGTTTATAGTGATCAAATCAAAGCCTGCAGAAGCAGAAAAATGCTGGTGGCGTTGTTTGTGGCGGGCGGACTGTCACTTGTGATATGGTGCATGGAGTATGCCTTGATTATGATTTGGAATAAAGCGCTGACACTTCAATGTTTGATCCAGTTTAGCGTATTCCTTTTTGCTGCGGTAGCAATTATGCTGGGCATCTGCGTGGAACAGAGAATTAAGATCCCGCAAGGAATCGTTGGACGTATAATCCGCATCCTCTCAGACTGTACACTGGAGATTTACCTGGTTCAGGTAACGTTCAAAAGCTACATCGTAAACCTGCCCTTTCCATGTAGTTGGGTGGTGTTTTTTGCTGGATCCATCGTAATTGGGGCGCTGCTCCATGACATAAAGCGCATAGGCAGATGTATCAGGCTGGCGTGATTGAGCCTTGCGAGAGGAGAAACTGCCACTGAGAAAGGGTGACAATTAATGAAGAAATTACTTATCTTAAACGGCAGCCACAGCGAAATCACGCTGATTCAGGCGGCAAAACAGCTTGGATACTATGTCATTACAAGCGGCAACAATCCGCAGCTGATGGGTCACAAGTACGCCGACGAGTATATCCCTGCGGATTATTCCGACAAGGAGAAGATCCTCCAGCTGGTAAAGGAAAACGGGATCGACCGGATCGTATCCTGCGCCAACGACTTTGGCGTGATCACCGCCTCCTATGTGGCGGAGAAAATGGGCTGGCCGGGGCATGATACCTATGAAAACGCCCTGCTGCTCCATCAGAAGGATCTGTTCAAGGCGTTCATTCAGGAGCTTGGCATCCGCAATCCGACTTCTACGGCGTTTACCGATGCGGATGCGGCGCTGAAATTTGCCGAGCAGGCAGAGTACCCCATCATTGTCAAGGCAACGGATCTTACGGGGGGCAAGGGTATCCATCGGGCGGACACCCCGGAGGAGGCAAAGGCCGCCATTGAAAACGCGTTTACCCGTTCCAGAAAAAAGAGCATTGTCATCGAGCCCTTTGTTACCGGCGTGCAGCAGTCCATTGATACCTTTGTGATCGGCGGCAAGGTGGTGGCTTCGGTGAGCAACGACACCTATTGCCCCATCAACCCCTATCTGATCCAGTCGGAGACGCTGCCCGCCAAGGGCATTGAGCAGATTCAGGAGGAGCTGCACGGCATCATCGAGAAGATCTGCGCTGCCCGAAATCTGGTGGACGGCATGTTTACCCTCCAGTATATCATTCAGGATGGAAAACCCTATATCATTGAGATGATGCGCCGCTGTCTGGGTAATCAGTTTCTGACGGTGGCAGGGGCGGTGACCGGCTTCCCCTGGGAGGAAGCGCTGATCCGGGCTGAAACCGGCATGTCGCTGGAGAATCTCCAATGGACAAAGCCCATGAGCAAATATGCCGGTCATCACGGCGTGATGGCAACCCGTAATGGAGTGGTCAGGGGCTACCATGTGGATCCGGAGATTCAGGAACACATTTTTAAGACCATTGAAGTGATCCAACCCGGCGAGGCCATTGAGGACTACATGAACGAGCGGGTGGCGTATCTCTACTATGCCTACGACGATCAGAACGAAATGATCGAAACGGTGCGGCATATGAATGAGCGAATCACCATTGACTTTATGGACGGGGGAAAGGCGTAAATGCGTATCTTGGTAACTGGCTCCAACGGCTTTATTGGCGGACATGTCTGCACTTGGCTCAAGGAGAAGGGACATTATGTCATTGGTCTGGGACGGCATCCGCAGCCGCTCTCCCGGTGCGATGAATATGTTTGCTGCGACCTGTTTACCGACGGGGTAGCCCATATTTTTGACCATACGAAGGTGAACACGGTGGATGCGGTGGTGCATCTGGCGGCAGATATGCGCCATGAGCCCTATGCGGTTGAGGTGGTCGGCTCCAACTGCGTGGGAACCCAGCGGCTGCTGGAGCTGTGCGAGGAAAAGCGCATTGGTGTGTTCGTACAGCTGTCCAGCCTGCCGGTGATCGGCTCCCCGGTGCAGCACCCTGTTACGGAGGAGCATCCGCTGAAGCCCCCCACAGTCTACCATGTGACGAAGCATACGCAGGAACTGCTGGCGAACTATGCGTCCTACACCTTTGGACTCCGGACGGTGAGTCTGCGGATTTGCTCTCCGGTGGGCTATGGCGTGAATCCCAAGACCATCTTTCCGGTTTTTGTGCGAAAGGCAATGGCAGGGGAATCCATTACGCTGTTTGGTCAGGGAACCAGAAAGCAGACCTATATCCATGTAAAGGATATTGCAAAAGCCATTGAGCTGTGCATCCTTTCCGAGGCACAGGGCGTCTATAACCTTGCAAGCTATAATCTTATTTCCAATCGGGAGCTGGCGGAGAAGTGCGTGGCACTGCTGCACTCCGATTCGGAGATCGTTTATAGCGGCGACGTGGACCCCATGGAGGGGCTGTGCTGGGATGTATCCATTGAAAAGCTGAAAAAGGATACGGGCTTTGAACCGGAGATCACCATTGATGCGGCGATTCTGGATCTTGCCAGCGAGATCATGAAAAGAGACAAGTGAGGAAGTAGAAACATTGAAGCTTTCGTTTGTAATTCCGTGTTATCGGTCGGCGCAGTCCATAGGGGACGTGATTGCACGGATTGAGCGCACGGTGGAGCAGGATGGACGCTATGACTATGAGATTATCTGCGTCAACGACTATTCTCCGGACAATACGCTGGAGGTGCTCCGCCAGCTTGCAGCGCAGGATCATAACATTAAGGTTATTGCGCTGACCCGGAACTTTGGACAGCACTCGGCGCTGATGGCGGGGTACAACCATGTGACCGGTGATATTGTAGTATGTATGGATGACGATGGGCAGAATCCCCCGGAGGAGATGTTCCGGCTCATTGACAAGCTGGATGAGGGCTATGATCTGGTGTCGGCGAGATATGCCAATAAAAAGCATTCATGGTTCCGACGGATGGGCAGCAAGCTCAGCATGGCAATGTCCACCTATCTCATTGGAAAACCCAAGGATGTGGACCTCAACAGCTACTGCGTATTCCGCCGATTTGTGGCGGACGAGGTGGTAAAGTATAAAAATGCATACCCCTTTGTCCACGGCCTGATGCTTCGGGTGACCCGGAACATTGCCAATGTGGAGATTGACCATCAGGAGCGGGAGGCCGGTTCTTCGGGCTATAACCTCAAAAAGCTGGTTGCCCTGTGGATGAACGGCTTTACTGCGTTTTCTGAAAAACCCTTGCGGCTGGCATCCCTGCTGGGATTCCTGTGCGCAGCCTTGGGCGTGTTCTGGGGCATCTTTGTGATCATCCGGAAGCTGGTGAATCCCGGAATCATAGCGGGCTACAGCTCCATGATGGCGGTGATTCTGATTTTGGCGGGCATCAATATGCTGTTTCTGGGGCTGCTGGGAGAATACATCGGACGGATTTACATCTGCATCAATAATTCCCCGCAGTATGCCATCCGGGAAACCATTAACCTTGACAAGAAAGAGAAAGACGCACTGTCTGTGGAAGAAAAGCCTGTGGGCTGAGACGGAGCCAATACGACAAAACAGGAGGAATATCTGAAATGAATAAGACAGAAAGAAAAATGCTGGACATCTTGAAATGCCTCAAGAATGAACACAACATCATTGCCATTAAGGCAGAGTTTGAGGCGGAGGGCAGCAGAACTGACGAGCTGGTAATGCTCAACGAGATTATTTTCCGTGCCGATATGAAGCTCTATATCAAGATCGGCGGCTGCGAGGCGGTACGCGATCTGGATCAGTGCCGTATGCTGGGTGCTTCCGGCATTATGGCGCCGATGATCGAGTCTCCCTTTGCCATGAAGAAGTTTGTGGGTGCTGCACAGAAGGTATATGGCGAGGACGTGGACGATATCGAGTGGATCATCAACGCCGAAACAATCACCTGCCATCAGAATCTGGATGCCATTCTGGACGTGGCAAAGGGCTTCCTGTCCACGGTTTCCATTGGACGGGTGGATCTTTCCGCATCCATGGGTCTGACCCGTGCGGTCATCAACGGTGACGAGGTGTTTGCTGCAACTCAGGATATTGCAAAGCGCTGCAAGGAGCGTGGCTTCCGTGTGAACTTTGGCGGCGGCATCTCCTTTGACGCGGTGCCGTTTATCCAGAAGCTCTATCCCCTCAATGACCGCTTTGAAACCAGAAAGGTAGTCTTCCATTCCTCCAACGATGAAAAGGAACTGAAGGCCGGTATCCTCAAGGCCATGGAGTTTGAGACGCTGTATCTCCAGAATAAGTGCGAGTTCTATAACCGTATGGCGGTAGAGGATCAGGCTCGGCTGAAAATGATGGCAGAGCGGCTGGAGCTGGCTGGTACTGAGATGGTGTAAGCCATGCGAAGGCTTCTGATTTTTGATTGCGACGGCACGGCAGTGGATACGCTCACCGACGTGGCGCTGAGCTTTAATCAGGCACTGCGATACTGCGGGTTCCCGGAGCATCCTGTGGAGGACTATGGCGGCTTTGTGGGCGGCAATCTGGAAACAGTGGTGTCAAAGCTGCTGCCGGAGGGTGTATCAGGAAATGAACCGGTTGATCGGGTGAAAACACGTTATCGGGAGATTTATGCCCAATCGGAGAAGCCCAATACCGCTCCCTATCCCGGCATGCTGGAGCTGCTGACGGCACTCAAGGCTGAGGGCTATACGCTGGCGATCAACTCCAATAAGGCGCAGAGCCTGACGGAGGCTCTGGTTGAGAGACTGTTTCCGGCGGGCATGTTTTCGTCTGTTGTCGCATATGAGGAGTCCCGACCCTCCAAGCCGGATCCCTGCGGCGTGGATCTGATCTGCCGGGAATGCGGGATGAATCGGCAGGACGCCGTTTATATCGGAGACGGGCGCAGCGATGTCCTCACCGCAAAAAACGCGGGAATCCCCTGTGTATTTGTCACATGGGGACAGGGCAGCCAGACAGAATGTGAGGCCTATGACCGGTGCGTTGTGGCGAAGAACATGGAGGAGCTGGGACAGCTCCTTCGTAATATGGAATAATCGGGGAGGAGCAGGTTATTGTGAAAGGAATCATTCTAGCAGGCGGCGCCGGAACCCGGCTGTACCCGCTGACCATGGTAACGTCAAAGCAGCTTTTGCCGGTTTATGACAAGCCCATGATTTATTATCCGCTGTCTACCCTGATGCTGGCTGGCATCCGGGACATTTTGATTATTTCCACCCCGGAGGATACGCCGCGATTCCACGACCTGCTTGGGGACGGCAGTCAGTTCGGCATTCACCTGAGCTATGCGGTACAGGAAAAGCCGGAGGGGCTGGCGCAGGCGTTCCTGATCGGGGAAGAGTTCATCGGAGACGAGCCGTGTGCGATGATTCTGGGGGACAATATCTTTTATGGAAACGGCTTTTCCCATATCCTCCAAGATGCCAGCGCCAACGCGGAAAACGGACGGGCTACAGTGTTCGGCTACTATGTCACGGATCCGGAGCGGTTCGGTATTGTAGAGTTTGACGAGAACGGTGCCGTGATTTCCGTGGAGGAAAAGCCGGAGCATCCCAAGAGCAACTATGCGATCACCGGCCTGTATTTTTACCCCAAGGGCGTGTCCGCTTTGGCAAAAAAGGTGGAGAAGTCTGCGCGGGGTGAGCTGGAGATTACAACCCTCAACGAGATGTACTTAAATTTTGGGCTTCTGGATGTGGAGCTGTTCGGCCGGGGCTTTGCATGGCTGGATACCGGCACCATGGAAAGTCTGGTGGATGCCGCAGATTTTGTCCGGATGATCGAAAAGCGTCAGGGTGTAAAAATCTCCGCACCGGAGGAAATTGCCTATCGCTTTGGCTGGATCACTCAGGAGGAACTCCTGAACTCTGCGGAAAAGTATGGGAAGTCCCCCTATGGCAGCCATCTTCGGATGGTGGCAGAGGGACGCTTTAAAAGCTCGGTGCGGAACCGGGACAGCAAAAAGGAAGTGCACGCATGAAAATTCTTGTAACGGGCGGCGCCGGTTTTATCGGCTCCAACTTCCTGTTCTATATGGAAAAGACGCATCCGGAGGATCGGCTGATCTGCATGGACAAGCTCACTTATGCGGGGAACCTCTCCACGCTGGAGCCACTGATCGGACTTCCTAATTTCCGTTTTGTCCGGGGGGACATCTGTGACCGGGACGCGGTGTATCAGCTCTTTGCGGAAGAGCATCCCGATGTGGTGGTGAACTTTGCGGCGGAGAGCCATGTGGATCGCTCCATTGAGGATCCGGGGATCTTCCTCCAGACCAATATTATGGGGACGGCAGTGCTGATGGACGCCTGCCGGAAGTATGGCATTGCCCGATATCATCAGGTTTCTACCGATGAGGTATACGGCGATCTGCCGCTGGATCGCCCGGATCTGTTCTTCACGGAGG
Organism: uncultured Eubacteriales bacterium; assembly: GCA_905202605.1. Taxonomy (GTDB): domain Bacteria; phylum Bacillota; class Clostridia; order Oscillospirales; family Oscillospiraceae; genus HGM13006. The sequence continues at coordinate 2,207 of CAJKSU010000102.1, read as the reverse complement.
AAACGCCGATCCATACCAGCTCACCTTATTCCAGCTCCAAGGCATCGGCGGATCTTCTGGTGCAGGCCTATCACAGAACCTATGGCCTGCCGGTGACCATCAGCCGCTGCTCCAATAACTATGGTCCCTATCATTTCCCGGAGAAGCTGATTCCGCTGATGATCGCCAATGCGCTGAACGATAAGCCGCTGCCGGTGTATGGGCAGGGGCTGAACGTCCGGGACTGGCTGTATGTGGAGGATCACTGCAAGGCCATCGACCTGATCATCCGGAATGGCCGGGTGGGCGAGGTCTATAACATCGGCGGTCACAACGAGATGCGGAACATCGACATTGTGAAGCTCATCTGTCATGAGCTGGGGAAGCCGGAGAGCCTGATCACCTATGTGGCCGATCGGAAGGGGCATGATATGCGCTATGCCATCGACCCCACCAAGATCCACCGGGAACTGGGCTGGCTGCCGGAAACAAAGTTTCAGGATGGGATCAAGAAGACCATAGCATGGTATCTGGAGCATCGGGACTGGTGGGAAAACATCATTTCCGGAGAGTATCAGGACTATTACCAGAGAATGTACGGAAATCGAGGATGACCGCACAGACCGGAGGAGAGAAGATGGGGCAAAACGGGAGGAACCCTTGGAGCAGAAGGGAAACACGGCTGTTTCTGGTACTGGCGGCGGGTCAGATTCTGCTTCTGGCGCTGATATTACTGTTTGGCAGCATCAAATATGAAGTCTCCGATGATTTTATCATGGAAATGGTGGTGTCCGGCGCCTATACCGGCGTGCCGGACGCCCATATGATGTTCTCGAATATTATTTGGGGATGGCTGCTGACACCGCTGTACCATCTGGCTCCGCAGATCAGCTGGTATTTCTGGGGACAGATGCTGCTGTGCCTCGGCAGCTATCTGGCGCTGAGCTATCTAATGTCTCATGAGCTTCCTGCCAGCACTGCGGTGCTGGCAATCGCCGCAATTACGGCATTTACCGCTCGGGATCTTTATATTCTGCCCCAGTTTACCAAGACGGCAGCTGCGGCAATCATTTCCGGTGGACTGCTGTTTCTGTGGGCGCTGCTGCGGCATCAGCGCAGAGCGGCGGCCTGCGGTGCATTTTTGGCGGTGGCGGGAACGCTGATCCGTTTTTCCTCATTTTTTGTTGCACTGCCCTTTGCTGGGCTTTACCTGATTTGGGCCTCGCTTCATCAGCTTCGACAGAAGGCGTGGAGTGGAAAGCAGGTGCTGTGGAAGCTCTGGCTCCCATCCATGGCACTGTTTGCGGTCATTATCGCATGCTGGGGCGTAGACAGTGCGGCCTATCAGATGAATGAGGATTATCGCTATTACCGCAGCTTTTCTCAGGCTCGCTCTATCATTCAGGACTATTCTTGGTGCAGCTATGAGGAGTGCGCTCAGGAGCTTTCTGCCATTGGCCTGTCGGAAAATGACTACCAGATGATTCTGGAGTGGGATTTTGCGGATCACCGGGTGTTTACGCTGGAGACGATGCAGCAGGTGGCGGAAATCGTTACCCGGCATCGGGCAGAGAGCAAGCCGGGAATTCTGGAAGCGCTCTATATGATCAAGGCACGGCAGCTCCACTATCCGGCGGCGGTGCTGTGCGTAATCCTTGGGCTACTGCTGATTGTTACGGACTGGAAGCGGGGCTGGATCCCGGTGCTGTCCGCGGGATTGATTTTAGGCTTTCTGGTGTATTTCTACCGGCTCGGACGGTGGGTATACCGGGTGGAATTCAGCTATTTCTTCTGTGCGGCTGCACTGATCGCCTGCACGCTGGGGCAGCGGATTCCAAGAAAGGCGGAGAAAATCGCCTTTGTGCTGGCGGCGGCGCTGATCGCCGGATGGCAGTTTCCCAAGTATCTTCCGGACAACGGTATGGCACAGCTGGAGAGGACAGCCTACCGGGAGCGTGTGGATGGCATTTTCCATTATTCATGGAACTACAATCCTCAGAAATACACCTGCCGTGTGGAGCCGGGAAAGCTCCGGCCGGAATTTCTGAAGCTGCTGCGGGACGATCCGGACAAGCTGTATATTCTGGACTTTGCCACTACCATACAGTCCTTCTATTATGATTTTGGTGTGATGGAGAGCAGCCGGGCGTGTGTGCCGAAAAATGCTCTGTATATGGCTGGGGTAACGGAATACCACTCCAGCGTCCAGAATTATGTTGCGGAGCTTG
>CAJKSU010000101.1 GCA_905202605.1 uncultured Eubacteriales bacterium | reverse complement strand
GGCGATGATGGTCTGACCGGTTTCCTCATCGGTGTAGGTCTTAAAGGTGGGATCCTCTTCTGCAAGCTTTGCAAGAGCGATGCCCATCTTTTCCTGACCAGCCTTGGTCTTGGGCTCGATTGCAACGCGGATAACAGGATCCGGGAACTCCATGGACTCCAGAATGATGGGATGATCCTCATCACACAGGGTGTCGCCGGTGGTGGTATTCTTCAGGCCAACTGCGGCAGCAATGTCGCCGGTATAGACATGCTCAATGTCCTCCCGATGGTTTGCATGCATCTGCAGAATACGACCCATACGCTCGTGTACCTGCTTGGTGCTGTTGTACACGGCGGTACCCTTCTCCAGCTGTCCGGAATAGACGCGGAAGTAGCTCAGACGGCCAACATAGGGATCGGTGGCGATCTTGAAGGCCAGAGCAGAGAAGGGAGCCTTATCGTCAGCGGGACGGTGATCCTCTTCGCCGGTGTCAGGATCGACGCCAGCAATGGGAGGAATGTCCAGAGGCGAAGGCATATAGTCGATGATTGCATCCAGAAGCTTCTGAACGCCCTTGTTCTTGTAAGAGGTACCGCAGGTGATGGGAACCAGCTTATTCTCCACGCAGCCCTGACGCAGAGCAGCACGGATCATATCGGCGGGAACCTCCTCGCCCTCCAGAACAAGCATCATGATCTCGTCGTCCAGATCGGCAGCAGCATCGAGCAGCTTCTCACGGTATTCCTGCGCCAGATCCATCATGTCCTCAGGGATGGGCTCAACGCGCATATCCTTGCCGAGGTCATCATAATATACGTCAGCGGTCATCTCGACCAGGTCGATGATGCCCTTGAAATCGCTCTCAGAGCCGATGGGCAGCTGAATCGGCACACCATTGCACTTCAGGCGATCATGAACCATCCGCAGGACGTTATAGAAGTCAGCGCCCATGATGTCCATCTTGTTGACGTAGATCATGCGGGGAACGTGGTAGTTGTCAGCCTGACGCCATACAGTCTCAGACTGAGGCTCAACGCCGCCCTTTGCGCACAGCACGGTAACGCTGCCGTCCAGAACACGCAGAGAACGCTCTACCTCTACGGTAAAGTCAACGTGACCCGGGGTGTCGATGATATTAATACGGTGAGGATCATACTGGTTGGCAGAGCCGCTCCAGAAACAGGTGGTAGCTGCGGAGGTGATCGTAATACCACGCTCCTGCTCCTGAGCCATCCAGTCCATGGTAGCAGAGCCATCATGGGTCTCGCCGATCTTGTAGTTTACACCAGTGTAGAACAGAATACGCTCTGTGGTGGTAGTTTTACCGGCATCAATATGCGCCATGATGCCGATATTTCTGGTCTTTTCCAGACTTGTTTTTCTGGCCATGACTTATCTCCTATCTTACCAGCGGTAGTGGGAGAATGCCTTGTTGGCTTCAGCCATTTTATGGGTCTCCTCACGCTTCTTGACAGCGCTACCAACACCATTGCAGGCATCCATAATCTCGCCAGCCAGCTTCTCCTTCATGGTTTTCTCGGTACGCTTACGGCTGTAAGCGGTCAGCCAACGCAGACCCAGAGTCTGTCTGCGCTCGGGGCGAACCTCCATAGGAACCTGGTAGGTAGCACCGCCAACACGGCGAGCCTTAACCTCCAGAGAAGGCATGACGTTTTCCATTGCCTCCGTAAAAGCCTCCAGGCCGCTCTTGCCGGTTTTCTCCTCTACGATGTGGAATGCATCATAGACAACCTTCTGAGCAACGCCCTTCTTGCCGTCCAGCATAACGCTGTTGATCAGCTTTGTAACCAGAACTGAATTATAAATAGGATCCGGGAGAACTTCTCTCTTCGGAACATTACGTCTTCTGGGCACTTCGCTTCCCTCCTTCATAATATGATTTCATAGGTACTTCAGAAGCCCGAAGCTTCTGTTGGTGCCTGCTTAGAGGTTTTAATCTATATTAAAACGGACTAAGCAAGGCAGTGCCTTGCGCATCGCGCAAAATGCATTTTAGATGTGGCGTAGAGAAGAATTACTTCTTCTTGCCAGCCTTGGGCCGCTTTGCACCGTACTTAGAACGGGACTGCATACGACCCTGAACGCCCTGAGTATCGAGGGTACCACGGATGATGTGGTAACGAACGCCAGGCAGATCCTTAACACGGCCGCCGCGAATCAGAACCACAGAGTGCTCCTGCAGGTTATGACCGACACCGGGGATGTAGGCAGAAACCTCATAGCCGTTGGTCAGACGTACACGGGCAATCTTACGAAGCGCAGAGTTAGGCTTCTTGGGAGTGGTGGTACGAACTGCGGTGCACACGCCTCTCTTCTGAGGGGAAGCAAGATCCGTAGGAACGTTTTTCAGAGTGTTCAGGCCCTTCTGCAGAGCAGGAGCGGTGGACTTAAAGGTGATTTCCTTTCTGCCCTTTCTGACAAGCTGATTAAAAGTAGGCATGTTTTTCCTCCTTTCCTGGATGGTTAATATTTATCCCAGACAAAATGTCTGTTGGGACCATAATTCAGGCACGAAGCAGCGCAGCCACAGCCGCCCCAACCTCAATGCCGCAGGCCTTTCCAAGCTCCGCCATGCTGTCTGCGGATTCCACCGGAACCGCCGCACTTCGGCAGGCTTCCACAATTGGATCCGTCAGCTTGGGATCGGCGTCCCGCGCCACAAACACCTTTGCGGCGGCGCCGTCACGCAGAGCCTTTTTGAGCTGCTTGACACCCACAACCTTATTGTGGGCAGAAAGTTCCGTCAGCATCAAACTGCCTCCTTTCCTTTTTGAGCACAATTCGGCCTTTGCCAAACAGATAAATTATATCATAAAGTCTTCCCTGCCGTCAACCGTTTTATGCATATTATTTTGAATATCCGGGTAAATATTTCCCCGAATTTCTCCTTGGTTTTCAGCAAAAACAACAGATAACTGCCACAGCACCCGCTGTGGCAGTTATCCTATCCCAAAATCAGAACTTCTCGTTCTCAATCATATCCTGCGTGACAGGAGATTCGGGGGTCGAAACCAGATTGTAATCCCGGTAAACCTGCATACCGGAGCCGGCAGGGATCAGCTTACCGATGATAACGTTCTCCTTGAGGCCCTCCAGCGGATCGATCTTGCCCTTGATGGCGGCATCCGTCAGAACCTTGGTGGTCTCCTGGAAGGACGCAGCGGACAGGAAGGACTCAGTTGCCAGAGAAGCCTTGGTGATGCCCATAAGCACAAGGCTGCGGGTTGCCAGCTGCAGGTCCTCTTCTCCGGCGTCGATGCGCTTCTGCACCGCGGCGTTGGCATCCTCATATTCCTGTACGTCCACCACACTGCCGGTGAGCAGTTCGGTGTCGCCTGCATCCTCAATCTTTACCTTGCGCATCATCTGGCGCACAATGATCTCGATATGCTTATCGTTGATATCTACGCCCTGCTGACGGTACACCGCCTGAACCTCCTGAATCAGGTAGTTCTGTACGGCCTCCAGCCCGGAAATACGCAGAACATCATGGGGGCTAAGGGAGCCATCGGTCAGACGGTCGCCGCGCTTGACCATACTGCCGTCAGATACCTTGAGGCCCATGTTATGGGCGATCTGATACTGCTTTACCTCGCCGTCATCCGCAGTGATGGTAACGGTACGATAAGCCGCACGCTGGGTGGTATCAATGGATACGCGGCCGGAGATTTCGGCAAGCTGGCCCATCTTCTTAGGCTTTCTCGCCTCGAACAGCTCCTCAACTCGCGGCAGACCCTGGGTGATATCGTCACCCGCAACGCCGCCGGAGTGGAAGGTACGCATGGTCAGCTGAGTACCGGGCTCACCAATGGACTGTGCCGCGATGATGCCGACGGCTTCGCCCATGTTAACCTCTTCGGAGGTTGCCAGGTTCATGCCGTAGCACTTTGCGCAAACGCCGCTCCGCGCCTTGCAGCCCAGCACGGTACGGATTCGTGCGGAGTGAATGCCGTGGCTCTCCAGCAGCTTTGCATCGTCCTCGGTCATCAGCGTGTCATTGGAAATCAGCAATTCGCCGGTTTTGGGATCGCAGATGTCCTCCACAGGATAACGTCCACGGATCCGGTTGCCGAAGGTATCCACAACGGAGCCCTTCTCCAGCACCTCGGCGACCTCGATTCCCTCGTGGGTGCCGCAGTCCTTCTGACGGATGATCAGATTCTGGGCTACGTCAACCAGACGGCGGGTCAGGTAACCGGAGTCAGCGGTACGCAGTGCAGTATCTGCCAGGCCCTTACGCGCGCCTCTGGAGGAAATAAAGTATTCCAGAACGCTCATGCCTTCACGGAAGTTGGACTTGATGGGGATCTCGATGGTCTTACCAGCAGTGTTTGCCATCAGACCACGCATACCTGCCAGCTGTCGAATCTGGCTCATGGAGCCTCGCGCACCGGAGTCAGCCATCATGTAGATGTTGTTGAACCGGCCCAGATTCTTCTGCAGAGCGTCGGTGACCTTGTCGGTAGTTTCTTCCCACTGAGTGACTGTCAGCCGATAGCGCTCATCGTTGGTAATAAAGCCGCGGCGGAACTGGCGGTCGATCTTAACGACCTCCTTCTCTGCCTCCTCAATGAGGGGCTTCTTCTCCTTGGGGATGGTCATATCTGCAATGGATACGGTCAGGGCAGCCAGCGTAGAATGCTTGTAGCCCAGTGCCTTTACGTTATCCAGCATTTCGGTGGAAATGGTGAAGCCATGCTTCCGGATGCAGCGGTCAATGATCGCAGACAGCTGCTTCTTTCCAACGCTGAAGCCGACTTCGAGATCCAGGCACTTTTCAGGATCGGTACGATCCACATAGCCCAGATCCTGAGGAATGGCGTTGTTGAAGATCAGGCGTCCAACGGTAGCGTCGACGATCCGGGTCTTCATCTCGCCGTTGATCTCCCGTTCCATGCGTACTTTTACCGGCGCATGCAGCCCAACGGCCTTGGCGTCGTAAGCAAGCATTGCCTCGTCGGCAGAGGAGAACACCTTCCCGGCACCGATCTCGTCTTCCTTCACAATGGTCAGGTAGTAGGTACCAAGGATCATATCCTGAGTCGGTACGGTAACAGGCTGTCCATCCTGAGGACGGAGCAGGTTATTGCAGGAGAGCATCAGCACGCGTGCCTCCGCCTGCGCCTCGGCGCTCAGCGGAACGTGAATTGCCATCTGGTCGCCGTCGAAGTCCGCGTTGAATGCGGTGCAGCACAGAGGATGCAGCTTCAGTGCACGGCCCTCTACCAGCACCGGCTCAAAGGCCTGAATGCCCAGACGGTGCAGGGTAGGCGCACGGTTCAGCATCACCGGGCGATCCTTGATGACATATTCCAGTGCGTCCCAAACCTCCGGCTTGCCCTTATCGATCATTTTCTTGGCAGACTTGATGTTGTTGGCAACGCCGTCGGCAACCAGCTTCTTCATAATGAAGGGCCGGAACAGCTCAACCGCCATCTCCTTGGGTACACCGCACTGATACAGCTTGAGCTCAGGACCGACGACAATAACGGAACGTCCGGAGTAGTCAACACGTTTGCCCAGCAGGTTCTGACGGAAACGTCCCTGCTTGCCCTTGAGCATGTCGCTCAGGGATTTCAGCGCACGGTTGTTGGCGCCGGTCACCGCACGTCCGCGGCGTCCGTTGTCGATCAGAGCATCTACCGCCTCCTGCAGCATGCGCTTCTCGTTGCGCACGATGATATCCGGGGCAGACAGCTGGATCAGACGCTTCAGGCGGTTGTTCCGGTTGATGACCCGGCGATACAGATCGTTCAGATCAGAGGTTGCAAACCGTCCGCCATCCAGCTGAACCATAGGACGGATATCCGGAGGAATAACAGGCAGCACGTCCAGCACCATCCAGGAGGGCTTGTTGCCGGACTGCCGGAAGGCCTCTACGACCTCCAGCCGCTTGATGATGCGGAGCTTCTTCTGACCGGAGGCCTTTTTCAGCTCTGCATGCAGGGAGGTGGACAGCTCTTCCAGATCCAGCTCCTCCAGCAGCTCCTTAATGGCCTCTGCACCCATGCCAGCCTTGAAGTCGTCCTCATACTTCTCCCGCATGTCACGGTATTCCTTCTCGCTGAGCACCTGATACTTTTTCAGCGGGCAGTCGCCGGGATCAATGACAATATAGGAAGCGAAGTACAGAACCTTCTCCAAAATGCGGGGGCTAAGGTCCAGAATCAGACCCATGCGGGACGGAATGCCCTTGAAGTACCAGATGTGGGACACCGGAGCCGCCAGCTCAATGTGACCCATACGCTCACGGCGAACCTTGCTTCTGGTAACCTCTACGCCGCAGCGGTCGCAGATCTTGCCCTTGTAGCGAATCTTCTTGTATTTGCCGCAGTGGCACTCCCAGTCCTTAGTGGGTCCAAAAATCTTCTCACAGTACAGGCCGTCACGCTCCGGCTTCAAGGTACGGTAGTTGATGGTTTCCGGCTTTTTTACCTCGCCATAGGACCACTCGCGGATCATTTCCGGGGAAGCCATACCGATCTTAATGGCGTCAAATGTTGCGTAGCTCATGGTTTCACTCCCCTCTTAATAATCATCCTCACTGGTTTCAATACCAGTGTCACTATATTCGTTATTGGCAGCAAACTCCTCCACCGCGTTTACAATGGCATCGCCGTTTTCATCCTCAATGGCATAGCCCTCGCTGTTGATGGTGTTGTCGTCATCTACCACATAGGTTTCCTTGGTTTCGGCAGTGTAGACGGTGGTATCCTCGTCTTCCTCGTCCTTCAGCTCGATCTCATCGCCATTCTTGTCCAGTACCCGGATATCAAGGCACAGGGACTGCAGCTCCTTCACCAGAACCTTGAAGCTCTCCGGCACGCCGGGCTTGGGTACGTTATGACCCTTGACAATGGCCTCATAGGTCTTGGTACGTCCAGTCACGTCATCGGACTTGACCGTCAGAATTTCCTGAAGGGTATACGCCGCACCGTATGCCTCCAGCGCCCAGACTTCCATCTCACCGAAGCGCTGACCGCCGAACTGCGCCTTGCCGCCCAGCGGCTGCTGGGTAACGAGACTGTAGGGGCCGGTAGAACGGGCGTGGATCTTATCGTCGACCAGATGATGCAGTTTGAGGAAGTACACATAACCAACGGTAACGCGGCTGTCGAACTTCTCGCCGGTCCGTCCATCAAACAAGTCGGTCTTACCATCCTCCGCCAGACCAGCCAGCTTGAGGGTCGCGGTGATGTCCTCCTCGTTTGCGCCGTCGAACACAGGGGTGGAAACCTTCCAGCCCAGTGCCTGTGCAGCATAGCCCAGATGCACGTCCAGCACCTGACCGATGTTCATTCGGGAAGGCACACCCAGGGGGTTCAGCACGATGTCCAGCGGGGTGCCGTCGGGCATAAAGGGCATATCCTCCTCCGGCAGCACGCGGGAAACAACGCCCTTGTTGCCGTGACGGCCTGCCATCTTATCGCCCACGGAGATCTTCCGCTTCTGGGCGATATAAACGCGAACCACCATGTTGACGCCGGGGCTCATCTCGTCGCCGTTCTCTCGGGAGAACTTCTTGACGTCGACTACGATACCGCTTTCGCCATGAGGCACCTTGAGGGAGGTATCGCGGACTTCTCTTGCCTTTTCGCCAAAGATGGCGCGGAGCAGGCGTTCCTCCGCGGTCAGCTCGGTTTCGCCCTTCGGGGTGACCTTACCGACCAGATAGTCGCCGGAGGTAACCTCGGCGCCGATGCGGATCACGCCGTTTTCATCCAGATCCTTGAGGGTATCGTCGCCCACGTTGGGGATATCACGGGTGATCTCCTCCGGCCCCAGCTTGGTATCTCGGGACTCGGTCTCATGTTCCTCAATATGAATGGAGGTAAACACATCCTCACGAACCAGACGCTCGTTGAGGAGGATTGCATCCTCGTAGTTGTAGCCTTCCCAGCTCATAAAGCCGATCAGCACATTCTTACCCAGAGAAATTTCGCCATTGCAGCAGGAGGGGCCGTCTACGATGACCTCGCCCTTGGTGATCCGGTCGCCAGCATTGACGTTGGGACGCTGGTTGACGCAGGTACCCTGATTGCTGCGGGCAAACTTGGTAAGGGTATAGGTCTTCACCTGACCGCCGTCATAACGAACGGTTACATCGGTGGCACTGACCTTGGTCACAACGCCGTTATCCTCCGCTACCACGCAGACCTCTGCGTCCACAGCGGACTGATGCTCGATGCCGGTGGCAACGATGGGAGGCTCGGTGACCATCAGCGGCACAGCCTGACGCTGCATGTTTGCGCCCATCAGAGCACGGTGTGCGTCGTCATTTTCCAGAAACGGAATGAAGGAGGTTGCCACAGAAACCATCATCTTGGGGGATACGTCCATGTAGTCGATCAGCTCCCGATCCACGGAGATGATATCCTCACGGTGACGGCAGGTCACACGGTCATTGACAAAGTGTCCGTTTTCGTCCACCGGCTCAGTAGCCTGGCAGATATAGCTCTCGTCCTCCAGATCAGCGGTCATGTAAACCACCTCATCGGTGACCTGATGGGTGACCTTATCCACCTTGCGGTAGGGTGCGGTCAGGAAGCCGTACTCATTGACCTTGGCATAGGAAGCCAGATAGGAGATCAGGCCGATGTTGGGTCCTTCAGGGCTCTCGATGGGGCACAGACGGCCATAGTGGCTGTAGTGTACGTCTCGAACGTCAAAGGAAGCACGCTCACGGCTCAGGCCGCCGGGGCCAAGTGCGGAAATACGGCGCTTATGAGTCAGCTCTGCCAGCGGGTTGTTCTGATCCATGAACTGGCTCAGCGGGGAGGAGCCGAAGAACTCCTTAATGACCGCGGTAACAGGGCGAATATTGATCAAAGACTGCGGGGTGACCAGATCCATGTCCTGAGTGGTCATACGCTCCTTCACCACGCGCTCCAGACGGGAGAAGCCGACCCGGAACTGGTTCTGGAGCAGCTCGCCCACGCAGCGCAGGCGGCGGTTGCCCAGATGGTCGATGTCATCGGTGCTGCCAATGCCCTCAGCCAAGGTGAGCAGATAGTTGATGGAAGCCAGAATATCGTCTCTGGTGATGTGCTTGGGGGTCAGCTCTGCCAGCCGCTCCACGCAGGCCTCACGGACGGCATCTCCGGTGTTATTTTCCAGAATGTCCTTGACGATCCGGAAGTCCACCCACTCCTGAATGCCGATCTCCTTGGGATCGAAATCCACGAAGTTCTTCATGTCCACCATGTGGTTGGAGAAGATCTTGACCTCTCTGCCCTCTACATCCACAACGGCCTCGTTGACACCTCGGGCCTGAATGGCCTCCGCCTGCTCACGGGTCAGCTTGTCACCGGGCATTGCCAAAATCTCACCGGTCATGGGATCTGCAATGGGCTGTGCCAGCACCTGATTCTCCAGACGACGAGCCAGCTGCAGTTTCTTGGTGAACTTATAGCGGCCCACCCGGCTCACGTCATAGCGGCGGGAGTCAAAGAACAGCGCTTCCAGATAGCTCTCAGCGTTTTCCACCGTGGGAGGCTCGCCGGGACGGAGCTTTTTATAGATCTCCAGCAGGCTCTCTGCCTTGGTCTTGCAGGGATCCTTTTCAATGGTCGCCTTGAGGAAGGGATCCTCGCCGAACAGTTCCAGTATCTGACCGTCCGTCTCTACGCCCAACGCGCGGATCAGGCAGGTGATAGGGAGTTTACGGTTCTTATCAATTCGGACATAGAAAACCTTGCTGAGATCCGTTTCGTACTCCAGCCATGCACCGCGGTAGGGGATTACGGTAGCAGTATAAACATGGTTGTCTGCCTTATCCGCAGTATCGCC
>CAJKSU010000100.1 GCA_905202605.1 uncultured Eubacteriales bacterium | reverse complement strand
GATACAGAACATTTTACATGGAATTTGACCATGATTTCCCCCAAAATATAATAGAATTACAACAATTCTGTGATGTAATAAGCATAATGACATATACGGTGCGAAAGCGAGCACATTCTTCTTTTCCCAGAAAAAGAATGACACCGGGATGAATTCATGCTATACTATCATAATAAACTTATTTCGCTTCGAGGGAGGAAACGCGGTGACCCTGCAGAACGACTTTTCACGGGGAAGTGTTCCCCGTACCATTATCCGTTTGGCAATCCCAATGATTCTGGCAATGCTGGTGAATGCTCTGTATTCCGTAGTGGATCGGATTTATATTGGCCACTTGGCGGGGGTTGGTCAGACGGCGCTGACCGGCGTGGGACTGTGCTATCCCATTACCATGTCCGTGGCTGCCTTTTCTTATCTGGTGGGCAACGGCGGCGGGCCGCTGACGTCCATATTGCGAGGGGCGAAGGATGACGATGGGGCGGAGAAGGTGATCAGCAACAGCTTGACCCTGCTGGTGATCCTTGGTATTGCGGTGCCGCTGATCTGCTACTTCATCAAGCGACCGATCCTCTATTTATTTGGAGCCAGCGATGTGACGTTTCCCTATGCGGATCAGTACATTTCCATTTACCTAGCCGGTTCTCTGCCGGTAATATTGACCCTTGGACTCAATCCCTTCCTCAATGCACAGGGCTTTACCCGGACGGGCATGATGACGGTGCTGCTGGGTGCAGTGTGCAATATCGTGCTGGATCCGATTTTTATCTTTGTGCTGGATCTGGGCGTTCAGGGTGCTGCCATTGCTACGGTAATTTCCCAGACAGTTTCCGCAGTATGGGTGGTGGCGTTCCTGCTGGGGAAGAAGAATCTCATTCGGATCCGCAGAAGGTATCTTCGGCTCCAGAAGCAGGTGTGCCTCCGGATCATGGGGCTTGGGGTATCCACCTTTATTATGAATATAACAGAGGCTGCGATTTCCGCAGTATTCAATGCCAGTCTCAGTCGTTTTGGCGGAGATATCTATGTGACGGTGATGACGGTGGCAACCTCCGTGAGCCAGCTGGCAGTTATGCCCATTGTTGGTATGGGGCAGGGCGCACAGCCGGTGACCGGCTATAACTATGGTGCGCGGGAATACGACCGGGTGCGCCAGTGCTTTCGGTTTCTGGTAATTACCAATGTGATTTACGCTACGGCTGCCTGGCTGGTGCTGATGCTTTTCCCACGGCAGTTGATTTCGATTTTTAACTCCGATCCCAGTCTGATGGAAACGGCGGTGCCAATGTTCCGGGTGTTCTTCTGCATGAACTTTGTAATGAGCTTCCAGATGTCGGCACAGAACACCTTTGTTGCCATGGGCGAGGCGAAAAAGGCAACATTTTTTGCACTGTTTCGCAAGGTGCTTCTGCTGATTCCACTGATTCTGATTTTGCCCAGAATCGGATTTGGCATCACTGGTGTTTTTGCGGCGGAGCCGGTGGCGGATACTATTTCGGCAACCACCTGCTTTGTGACCTTCCTGCTGACGGCCTATCGGAAACTGGGGAAGAACGAAACGGACTAGAACAATGATCCCGAAAGGGGAGCAATACAATGATGATCTATCTTGCAGTGAACCGGCAAAAGGATCCGGAGCTGCACTTTACAAGAAAGCTTGAACATGAGATCCGGGGGAAGGGCGGCGATGCCCGCATACTTGCCAGCTATCAGGATCAATATCAGAACTATCATTTTGAGATCCCGGAGAAGGAAGGCGTTATTCTGGCGCTGGGCGGCGACGGAACCTATTTACAATGCGTGAATGATTTGAATCTGCGGGGACTAAACCACCCGGTACTGGGTGTGAATCTGGGAACGCTTGGATTTCTGACGCAGGTAGAGCGGGACAGCGTGGGAAAGGCTGTGGATGCAGTTTTAGGCGGATGCTACACTGTTGGCGATTATCCGCTGCTGTCGGCTTCTGTGGAGGACAGTCGGGTCAGCTACTGTGAGCAGGCCTTTAACGATGTGGTCATCGGACGGCAGGGCTTTGCCCGCGTGGTAAAGCTGGGCGTATCCATTGACGGCAGCTTTGCTTATGCCACCCGATGCGACGGCATTCTGGTTTCCACAGCTTTTGGTTCCACGGCCTACAATGTGTCCCTGGGCGGGCCGGTGGTGCCGCCGGGAACGCCGGTGTTTGTGGTGACGCCCATTGCGCCCCATCTGCCCGGTCTTCGCCCCATCATTGTGCCGGAGACGGCGCGGGTGGACATTCAGGTGATCGGCAGCCGCCACGATACCGGAAAGGTGGGACTGCTCACCTGTGACGGGCGCAGCAACGGCATCTGGCTGGAGAAAAATGATGTGGTAACCATTCGGAAGCACACCTCCGGCGGGCGGCTGCTGCACCTCAGCGACTCCGGGCGGGATTTCTATGACGTATTCCGGGAGAAGCTTCTGACGGTGAAGTAGGACTGTACCGGACGCAAACACAATCAGGAAGGGACGAGAGCAATGCTGCTTTCCGCAGAGCATCTATCAAAGAATTACGGCATGAAAACCCTGCTGGAGGACGTGGATATTTATCTGGAGGCCGGGGAGAAGATCGGCGTCATCGGCGTCAACGGCACCGGAAAAAGCACGCTGCTTCGGGTGCTGTCCGGGGACGAGCATCCCGACGAGGGAACCGTGCGGCTGGATCCCGGCGTACAGGTGAGCTGTCTGCGCCAGAACCCGGATATGGATCCGGAGGCAACGGTATTGCAGCAGGTTTTTCTGGGCTATCCCAGCGAATTCCGGCAGCTCAAGGAGTTTGAGGCAAAAACCATGCTGACCAAATTGGGCATGACGGAGTTCGACAAGAAGATTGGAACCCTGTCCGGCGGACAGCGGAAGCGCGTAGCGCTGGCAAGTGCATTGATCCATCCGGCGGATGTGCTGCTGCTGGACGAGCCCACCAACCATCTCGACGCCTATATGGTGGAATGGCTGGAGGAATGGCTTCGGAAGTTCCGGGGAGGACTCATTATGGTGACCCATGACCGATATTTTCTGGAACGGGTCTGCAACCGAATCTGTCAGGTGGAGCGGGGAAAGCTGTATTTTTATGAGGCCAACTACTCAAAGTATCTGGAACTGCGGCAGCAGCGCTATGACTATGCCAAGGCGGCGGAGCGGAAGCGTCAGACCCTTCTGCGGCGGGAGTATCAGTGGATCATCCGCGGCCCGCAGGCGCGGGGAACAAAGGCAAAGGACCGCATCCGGCGCTATGCGGAACTGAAGGCGCAGGATGCCCCGGAGATGCAGGAAAACGTTCAGACGGCGTCAATGTCCTCCCGGCTTGGAAAAAAGACCATCGAGCTTAGTGAGGTCACAAAGTCCTACGGTGGGAAAACCGTGCTGCGCCCTTTTTCCTATATCATGGGGCGGGATGACCGTGTTGGCGTAGTTGGCCGAAATGGAGCGGGTAAATCCACGCTGCTGGAGCTGATTGCCGGAAAGATACAGCCGGACGGCGGCGATATTTCCTGGGGCGAAACGGTGAAGATCGGCTACTTCTCACAGGAGGGCCGGGAGCTGGATCTCCGTCAGCGGCCTTATGACTATATTCATGAAATTGCGGCATCGGTGAAAACTGCGGAGGGAACCTTTTCTGCCAGCCAGATGCTGGAGCGTTTTTTGTTCGACGGGGATTTGCAATATAGCACCATCGGTGCCTTATCCGGCGGTGAGCGGCGGCGGCTTTATTTGCTGGGCGTACTGATGTCAGCGCCCAATGTGCTGCTGCTGGACGAGCCGACCAATGATCTGGACATTGAGACGCTGACGATTCTGGAGGACTATCTGGCGTCCTTTGACGGGATCGTAGTTGCGGTGAGCCATGATCGTTATTTCCTCGACAAGGTGGCATCGCAGATCTTTGAGGTTGCAGATTCGGGAGAAATCCTTCGCTATACCGGCGGATACACAGAATATCTGGAAAAACGGCAGGAACAATCCGGGGAACTCAAAGAAAAGAAGGGGAAAAAAGAGACTGTTCGGGAGCCAAAGCCCCAAAAGCTGCGCTTTTCCTATAAGGAGCAGCGGGAATATGCGTCCATCGAGAACGAGATCGCCGTACTGGAAGAGAAAATCGCGGAGAAGGACATGGAAATGGAAGAATATGCGACAGACTATGCAGCACTCCAGCGTCTCACAGAGGAAAAGGAGAACTTGGAAGCACAACTGGAAGAGAAAATGGAGCGCTGGATGTATTTGAGTGACATGGCGGAGCGCATCGAAGCGCAGAAGAACGATTCGTAAGACCTTTTCCGACAATTCAAAGAAAATTTAGGAATACCCCCTTTACAATCCATATAGAAGTGATTATAATCATGCTGTTTCATTTAATCCATCAATTTGGGAGTGACAGATCATGACAAAATGGATCGCAAAGATTAACGAGAATGATGAACTGTTTGGAGAGGAAATTCTTCTGGGAATCGAAGGAGGGGAGACTGGCTTCGAGGTAGTCATGAGCAATGGCGATGATTCTGACGTGTTCCCCGGGGTTACCGTAGAAGAGGCGCGGGAGAATATGGAAGACTACTTTAGCTGCTTTGATACCTTTACATGGCTGGATGGAGACACTGAAGAAGTGTAATCTGCCAGATTCCACATAAAAGGATTCCCCTGCCCATCGGGCAGGGGAATTTGCTCAAGCTGTCAGACTGATTTTTGACTGGGGGCGGTTAGATGCAGCACCGCCAGCAGTAGCGCACAGACACCAATCACCAGCAGGTCGCGCTGGTGGGCGGCGCTGAGAGGGAAGGTCAAAAAGCCCGCAGCCATCAGATCCAGCAAAAAAACGGTCAGCACGATGACGCACAGCCCATGCAGAAAGCAGCGAAGTGTTGACCAGCTGTCACGGGGTGCGGACGGGGAACCAGTGTCCCGCAGCTTATCCCTACAGTTGTTCAATGCCTGTTTGAGCCCTAGAGTACGGCGTGGAGTTGGCTCATCCGAATGGTTGGAAAAGGGGCGGATATCTTTTTGCTGCTTCATAGTAATACCTCCCTTGCAGGAATTTCTTTTCGACGGATAGAAATGATATCTTCCTTCAATTCCAATATAACAAGCCCTCGGAAATTTGTCAACAGGGGAAGAAAAGGGGGCTTCAAAATAGAGTTGTCTAAAACATGGCGTAACAAGAAGCCGTGAAAATCCAAATTTCGGGTTTTCGCGGCTTCTTGTAATATGCAAGGAAACTGTTCTTATATTGTATGCATTTTGAGACAGCACCTGTTAAACGAAATGAAAAACTTTAATCAGGAAAATCCATGTAAGACCATAGTAGACAACCACGGCAATCAGATCATTGACAGTGGTAATCAGCGGGCCAGAGGCCACGGCGGGATCAATCCCCATTTTCTTAAAGCACATGGGGATTACGGTGCCGAACAGAGCGGAGACCGCCATGGCGACCATCAGCGCAACGCCGATGCAGCCGGAGATCGCAAAGGACATATGAATGGTTTGAGCCTTGGCTGCCATCAGATACAGGCCGATGCATACAAAGCTCAGAATGCCAAGCAATGTGCCATTGAGCAGACCGACCTTTGTTTCGCGGGGAATCAGTCGAAGCCTGTCCCGTACAGGGATGGTCTCATCGGTGAGCACGCGAATGGTGACAGCCAGAGACTGGGTGCCAACGTTACCTGCCATATCCAGCACCAGAGACTGAAAGCAGATAATCAACGGAAGCTGGGCGACAACACCCTCAAAGATGCCTACCACGGAACTGACCATCAGCCCCAATGCCAGTAGAATCATCAGCCATGGAAGGCGCTTCCGAGTGCTTTGCAGGACAGATTCCTTCAGGTCATTTTCCGCAGTCAGACCTGCCAGCTTTGCGTAATCCTCTCCCATCTCCTGATCGGAAACTTCAATCAGATCCTGAGCGGTGACGATACCCAGAACACGGTTCTGCGCGTCCAGCACGGGAATGGAGTCCTCGGAGTAATCCTTCAGGGTCTCCATGCAGTCATCCAGCTGCTCTCTGCCATATACATAGGGATAGGAGGTCTGACACAGATCCTGTACCATGGAGGCTTTAGGAGCAATGATCAAGTCACGCAGAGGAAGTGCGCCAAAAAAGGTGCCATCGGCTGCAAGTACATAAAGGGTGGAGATATTCTCAGTATCCTGTGCTTGCCGGGAAAGGGAAGCCATGGCGGCCTCAGCAGTATCGGTCAGAGGAACTTGAATAAAATCTGTGGTCATATAGCTGCCGATCTCGTCCTCGTCATAGGAGGCGACCAGCAGGATATCCTTTTTCTGCTCGGCAGGAATCATATCCAGCAGGGCATCGCGCTTTGCTTTGCTCAGCTGACGGAGTACGCCAACGGCGTCATCGGCCTCCATGCCGGAAATGATATCCACGGCCTTGCGGATGTCCAGCGCCTCCAGCAGCGGGGCGGGTTCATCCAGATAGGAAAATACGGTGGAAAGGGTATCGGGATTCAGCACCCGCAGCAGCTTGGTACGCTGGGGGCCGGTGAGCAGCGGAAGCGCCGCTGCAATGTCGTTTTCATGGAATTGCTCCAGCTGATGAGCCATCAGTGCAGGGGAAGTGCTTCCCTGAAGCACCCGAACAATAGCGTCCTGATTCTCCGTCATGCTGCGGCTATTCAGATCCAATTTCGTCATACACATAACCTCCTTGAAATTTCGGTTCACGGGAGGCTGACCTGCATACAGGCGCAAAAAGCCCCTGATCTCACCAAAGCGGGCAGATCAGCACTCTGCGGCTGTGTATGGGGAAACCAGGGCGAATGACAAAAAAGCTATCCAATGGGAGGCGCGGCAAACCATGCCGGCATCCGTATGGGTACGTCAGACTCCTGCCTTCGCCCAATACTGTCACAGTCGTACATGGTGTTCACCTCACAATAAAAGTCTGCTCTTTTTGAGCCAGACTATTATGGCACTTTTCGTAGAAAATTGCAAGGAAAAAATAGCTGAAAAACCGACAAAAAGGACTGCCCGTTTTTGGGCAGTCCTTGGAGAAAACAGATTACTGCTTATTCTTTGCCATTTCCTTCAGGGCATCTCTCCGGGAGAGGTTGACACGACCCTTTTCGTCGATGTCGGTGACCTTGACCCAGGTCATATCGCCAACGTTCAGCACGTCTTCGACCTTCTCTACGCGGTGATTCTCCAGCTTGGAGATGTGGATCATGCCGTCCTTGCCGGGAACCAGCTCGACAAATGCGCCGATGGGGATGATGCGGACGACCTTGCCGTAGTACAGCTTACCCACCTCGGGAACGAAGCAGATGTTGTCGATGGCGGCCTTAGCGGCCTTGCAGGAGGAAGCATCCACTGCGGAGATGAAGATGGCACCGTCATCGTCGATGTCGATCTTGGCGCCGGTTTCAGCGGTGATCTTCTGAATGGTCTTGCCGCCGGAGCCGATGACCTCGCGGATCTTCTCCACGGGAATCTTCATGGAGATCATTTTGGGGGCGTACTCACTGACTTCCTTGCGAGGCTCAGCGATGCAGGGCAGCATAATCTGATCCAGAATCTCCAGACGAGCCTTGCGGCAGTTCTCCAGCGCGTCGGCAATGATCTCCATGGTCAGGCCGTCGTTCTTGAGGTCCATCTGGATGGCGGTAACGCCGCGAACGGTACCGGCAACCTTGAAGTCCATCTCGCCGTGGAAGTCCTCAACACCCTGAATATCGATGAAGGTGCGGAATTTGTCACCCTCGGAAATGAGGCCGCAGGAAATGCCTGCCACAGGACGCTTAATGGGAACACCTGCGTCCATCAGAGCCAGCGTGGTGCCGCAGATGGAGCCCTGTGAGGTGGAGCCATTGGAGGACAGTACGTCGGAGACGACGCGGATGGCATAGGGGAACTCCTCCACAGAGGGGAGAACAGGAGCCAGTGCCTTTTCTACCAGTGCGCCGTGACCATATTCCCGGCGGGAGGTGGAACGGCTGCTCCGGGCTTCGCCGGTGGAGTAGGCGGGCATATTGTAGTGATGCATCCAGCGCTTGGACTCCTCCGGGAAGATGGTGTCCAGCTTCTGCATCATGGAAAGGGAAGCCAGGGTGCAGACGGAGAGCACCTGAGTCTGACCACGGGTGAACAGTCCGGAACCGTGAACTCTGGGCAGTACGCCAACCTCGGCGGCCAGAGGACGAATCTCGTCGGTGCGGCGGCCATCTACGCGCTTGCCGGCCATGAGCCATTTTTTAACGACTTTCTTCTGCATCTTGTACAGGCAGACCTCAATGTGCTGGTCATAATCCTCGTACTTGTCCTTGAACTTCTCAGCGAAGTCCAGACGGATGGCAGCCAGACGCTCCTCACGAACGTTCTTGTCGTCGGTGTCCAGCGCATACTCGATCTGGGGCAGGCCGTACTCCATCAGATCATTCAGCAGGTCATAGTTGACGGCAGCCTTCTCAAAGGAGAACTTGGGCTTGCCGATCTCAGCCACGATCTCGTTGATGAAGGCAACGATCTGCTGGTTGGTTTCATGGGCCAGCTTGATGCCGCCCAGAAGAATATCTTCGGGAATCTCATTGGCTTCTGTTTCGATCATAACCACCTTTTCCGCAGTGGAAGCGATGGTGACGAACATATCGGCACGCTGGTGCTGGTCATAGCTGGGGTTCACCACATACTCGCCGTCTACGTAGGCAACCTGTGTGGTCGCCATGGGGCCGTTCCACGGCACATCGGAGTAAGCGGTAGCGATGAATGCACCCAGAGAAGCGACAACCTCAATAGAGTTGTCCTTGTCGTTGGACAGAGAGGTGCAGGTGACGACCACGTCGTTGCGGAGATCGTCGTCGAAGAAGGGACGCATGGGGCGGTCGATGAGACGGCTCACCAGAACGCCGTGCTCGGAAGGACGGCCCTCGCGGCGGAGATACGCGCCGGGGATGCGGCCTACGGAATACATCCGTTCCTCAAAGTCGATGGTGAGGGGGAAGTAATCAATGCCGGACTTGGGGGCAGAGGATGCGACCACGGTGGTCAGCACTACGGTGTCGCCGTACCGGCAGATGCACTCGCCGTTGCACAGCTCAGCCACCTGACCGGTGATGACAGTGAAGGGACGGCCGCCGATCTCCGTCTGGAACACATGACGGTTGGGGAATTCCTTTTTGGTTACCATGAAAAAACCTCCTGTAATTTTGGTTTGCGGCACAGGAAGTTTAGCACTTGAAACAGCAGCCGGAAACGCCGGATACTCTTTCAACTGCTAAAACTAATCCTGTACCATGGGTGAATGACTGGTTACAAAGGGGCGGCTCAAATCAATGAGCCGCCCTTCGTGACGCAGTATGGGATCACGCCAATCGGACGGGACAGCAGCTTACTTACGCAGACCCAGCTTTGCAATCAGGGCACGGTAACGGTTGATGTCCTTCTTTGCCAGATAGTCCAGAAGATTGCGGCGCTTACCAACCATCTTCAAAAGACCGCGGCGGCTGTGATCGTCATGGATGTGAGTACGCAGATGCTCGGTGAGCTCGTTGATGCGGTAGGTGAGGACAGCAATCTGCACCTCAGGGGAACCGGTGTCGCCCTCATGGGTAGCGTACTCTGCGATGACCTGATCTTTTACTTCTTTGCGGATCATAAATAATTCCACCTTTCAATATTTTACCCCAACGCCAAGTGACGGGCGGGTGAATACCGCGTGATGCGGCTGTATCCCGTGACTGAGCAATAGGGCATACCGTTAGAATTATACCACGATTTTTCTTTTTGTAAAGCACGAAAAATGAAAATATTCTATTTTTACGGGTGAAATAGATAATTTTCTA
>CAJKSU010000099.1 GCA_905202605.1 uncultured Eubacteriales bacterium | reverse complement strand
CCACGGGGAAATGTACCCGTGCGCAGGCAGTCACATTCCTGTATCGCGGACGGGATTTGCTGAAAAAGTAAGGGTAACCGAAGAATAACGATGAACCGGAGCTGGCGGAAACGCTGGCTCCGGTTTTTTGGCTAGGGGTTAGCGAGGAGGAGAACCCCTCAGTCAGCGTCATAGGATGCTGACAGCTCCCCTTACAGGGGAGCCAGAAGAAAAGAATAAAGAAGACAGAATAAATAATAAATAAGAAAGACGCACCCCATTTGTTCCCCATGAAAGGGGGCTGTCCGCAGGACTGGGGGTTCCACTGCCCACTGCGCTCTTTTCTTTCCCCTCACTCTGTGGTATACTATTCCCGACAACACAGGAAATGAGGGAATCCCATGGCAAAAACACTGGTACTGGCAGAGAAGCCGTCCGTGGGCCGGGAGCTGGCGCGGGTGCTGGGCTGCGGCAAAAGCGGAAACGGTTATCTGGAGGGCGAACGATATATTGTCACATGGGCGCTGGGGCATCTTGTGACGCTGGCGGATCCGGACGTATATGATAAGAAGTATGAAAAATGGGACATGCAGGATCTTCCCATGCTGCCTCAGAACATGAAGCTGGTGGTGATTCCGGAGTCCCGGCGGCAGTTTCAGGCGGTTTCCACGCTGATGAAGCGGGGCGACGTGGACGAGCTGATCATCGCCACCGACGCCGGACGGGAAGGAGAGCTGGTGGCCCGCTGGATCATGATGAAGGCGGGCTGGAAGGGGAAGACCCGGCGGCTCTGGATCTCCTCCCAGACGGACAAGGCGATTCAGGACGGCTTCCGGCAGCTGAAGCCCGCATCGGACTATGATAACCTCTTCCGCTCGGCGCAGGCCAGAAGCGAAGCGGACTGGCTGGTGGGGCTGAATGTTACCCGCGCCCTGACCTGCAAATATAACGCCCAGCTCTCTGCGGGACGGGTGCAGACCCCTACCCTTGCGCTGATCGTCAGGCGGGAGGAGGAAATCCGGAAGTTCACCCCACGGGAATTCTGGGGCATCACCGCAAAGCTTTCGGGCTTCACTGCCACATGGCGGGAAAACGGAAAGAACGCCCAGACCTTTGACAAGGCCCACGCGGAGGCTGTTCTCAAAAAGCTGCAGGGGCAGCAGGCGGTGCTCACCAAGGTGGAGCGTCAGCGGAAAATCACCCCGCCCCCGGCGGCCTATGACCTCACGGAGCTGCAAAGGGATGCCAACAAGAAGTATGCCTATTCCGCCAAGGAGACGCTGTCGCTGATGCAGAGCCTCTATGAACGGCATAAGCTCCTGACCTATCCCCGGACAGATTCCCGGTATATCTCTCAGGACGTGGTGCCGACCCTTCCGGAGCGACTGAGAAGCTGCATGGTGGACGAATATAAGCCGCTGGCGCAGGAGATCTACCGAAATAAGCCCCTGAAAACCAAATATCTGGTGAACGACGCCAAGGTGACCGACCACCACGCCATCATCCCCACCGAGGAGCAGGCGCAGCTCTATGACCTGTCGGGGCCGGAGCGGAATATCTATGATCTGGTGGTGCGGCGGTTCCTTGCGGTGCTGATGGAGCCTTATGAATACGAAGAAGTTCGCCTGACCATGACCATCGGCGGCGAGACCTTTACCGCCAAGGGGAATCGGGTGTTAAATCAGGGCTGGAAGGCGGCCTATAACCGCTCCTTCCAGCTGGAGGAAGAGGATGGAGACGAGCAGGCGCAGAACCTGCCGGCACTCGGACAGGGGCAGAAGCTCCCGGTGGTGTCTGCTGCACTAAAGCCCGGAAAGACTTCACCCCCGGCACGGTATACCGAGGCCACCCTGCTGTCCGCCATGGAGCATCCCGCCGGTCAGGTGACGGATAAGAGCCTGTCCCGGATTCTGGAGGAAACCTCCGGCCTTGGCACCCCCGCTACTCGTGCGGATATCATCGAAAAGCTGTTTTCCACCTTCTATGTGGAGCGGCGAGGGAAGGAGCTGGTTCCCACCTCCAAGGGGGTGCAGCTCATCGAGCTGGCACCGGAGGAGCTGCGCTCTGCGGAGCTCACCGCCCGATGGGAGGATCGGCTTTCGGACATTGCGAAGGGCAAGGCAAAGGATGCAGAATTCGTGTCGGAAATGCGGAAGTACGCCTCTGAGCTGGTCACCGAGGTCAAGGCCAGCGATAAGACCTACCGCCATGACAACCAGACCCGGACGCCCTGCCCGGACTGCGGGAAACATCTCCTGAGGGTCAAGGGCAAGCGGGGCGAAATGCTGGTCTGCCCGGATCGGGAATGCGGCTACCGCCGGAGCCTGAGTCAGACCACCAATGCCCGCTGCCCCAACTGCCATAAGAAAATGGAGCTGCGGGGCGAAGGGGAAAAGCAGATGTTTGCCTGCGTCTGCGGCTACCGGGAGAAGCTTTCGGACTTCAAAAAGCGCCGTGCCAACGCCGGAGCGGGCAAGCGGGACGTGAGGAAGTACCTTGCAAGCCAGAACACCGGCGGCGGCAATACCGCCATGGCGGACGCACTGGCAAAATGGAAGGCGGCACAGGAGGAAAAGAACAAATGAAGCTGATCTCATGGAATGTCAACGGCCTGCGCGCCTGTCTGGGCAAGGGCTTTACTGAGTATTTTCAATCGGCAGATGCAGATTTCTTCTGCCTGCAGGAGACGAAGCTTCAGGCGGGACAGGTAGAGCTGGAGCTGCCGGGCTACCATCAGTATTGGAATTACGCCGAGAAAAAGGGCTATTCCGGCACGGCGATTTTTGCCAAGGCCGAGCCGATCTCCGTGCAGTACGGTGTAGGCGTGCCGGAGCTGGATACCGAGGGGCGGCTCATTACGCTGGAATACCCGAGCTATTACGTTGCCACCTGCTACACCCCCAATGCGCAGGAGGGACTCAAGCGCATCGACCACCGGATGAAGTGGGAGGATGCGTTCCGGGCGTATCTTGGCGGCCTTGCGGAGCGGAAGCCTGTGCTGGTGTCCGGCGACCTGAACGTGGCGCGGACGGACATCGACCTGAAAAATCCCGGCCCCAACCGGGGCAAGGCGGGCTTCTCCGATCAGGAGCGGGAGAAAATGGAACGGCTTCTCTCCTCCGGCTTTACCGATTCCTTCCGCTATCTCTATCCGGATGTCACCGGGGCATACAGCTGGTGGAGCTATCGGTTCAACGCCCGGAAAAACAACGCCGGATGGCGCATTGACTACTGGCTGGTGTCCGATGGGGCAAAGGAGAGGATCACCGGTGCGGCGATCCATTCGGAGGTGTTCGGCTCGGATCACTGCCCGGTGGAGCTGGAAATCGCACTGTAAGCCCATACCGGCAGAAATTAATATAATTTTGTAATAGTATACAAAAATCCCGGCAAGCCATCGTTGGATTTGTCGGGATTGTGCTTTTTTCGGATATTCTCATCCACTTTGCTGCATAAAAGTGAAAAATGAATGAATAAATATACGGTTTATACGTAATTTTTCCGAAGGATATGTAAAATTACAGTTGACAAATGAAAAAAACGATGTATAATTCTATGACGTAACGCATTAAAGTGTTTGCGTAAATAAGATCTTGGCTGCGGTAAAACCCGCTTTCCATAGACCGGCGCAGACAAAATGGAGGTTCATTCATTATGAAAAAACTGAAAAAGCTCACTGCGCTGCTCATAGCCATCGGCATGGTTGCAGCGATGTCCGCCTGCGGCAGCAATACTGATTCCGGCAATGCCGGTGCTGCCGCTTCTTCCGCCGCAGCTCCCGCAGCAACCGAGGCTGCTGAGACGACTGCCGCTCCTGCTCAGGCCGGCTCCGCCGCTGAGGCCGGCTCCGCAGCTGAGACGGAGACTGCCGCTGCTGGCGGCGACACCTACCTGATCGGTATCTGCCAGCTGGTACAGCATGAGGCACTGGACGCTGCAACGCAGGGCTTCAAGGATGCCCTCACCGAGCAGCTGGGCGATAAGGTAAAGTTTGATGAGCAGAACGCTTCCGGCGACTCCGCCAACTGCTCCACTATCGTCAACGGCTTCCTGTCCGAGAATGTGGATCTGATTCTGGCAAATGCTACGGCTCCTCTTCAGGCTGCCGCTGCTGCTACCTCTGATATCCCCGTTCTTGGCACGTCCGTTACCGACTATGCTACCGCTCTGGAGATCGACAACTGGACCGGCACCGTTGGCACCAATGTCTCCGGTACCTCCGATCTGGCGCCGCTGGATCAGCAGGCTGCCATGATTAAGGAGCTGTTCCCCGATGCCAAGAAGGTCGGCCTGCTGTACTGCACCGCTGAGCCGAACTCCGTCTACCAGTGCGACACCATCGAGGGCTACCTGAAGGACGAGGGCTACGAGGTGGAGCGTTATGCCTTCAACGACACCAACGATGTTACTTCCGTCACCCAGACCGCCTGCGACAACGCCGATGTCATCTACATCCCCACCGATAACACCGCCGCTTCCAACACCGAGGCCATTGCCAATGTGGTTCTGCCCGCAAAGGTTCCCGTGGTAGCCGGTGAGGAGGGCATCTGCAAGGGCTGCGGCGTTGCTACCCTGTCCATCTCCTACTATGACCTGGGCTACACCACCGGTCAGATGGCTGCCAAGATCCTCACCGAGGGTGCTGATGTTACCACCATGCCGGTTGAGAGCGCTTCCGCTGTTACCAAGAAGTACAATGCTGCCAACTGCGAGGCTCTGGGCATCACCATTCCCGACGGCTACGAGGCAATTGCTGAGGAATAATTCCTTCGTAAATTCAAAGGCAGCGGAAAAAGGGACTTCCTTTTTCCGCTGCTTTTTGCTATAATAAAACGGATTATACACTTTTTTAAATTATGTTTGGAGGAATCATTTTATGGACTTTCTGGTAAGTCTCCTGAATTCCATGCCCGGTGCGGTGGCACAGGGCATGATCTGGGGCGTGATGGCCATTGGCGTGTACATCACCTACCGGATTCTGGATGTAGCCGATCTGACTGTAGACGGCTCGCTGGGAACCGGCGGTGCGGTGTGCGTTATTCTGACCATCAACGGTGCGCCCATGTGGCTGGCGCTGCTGTGTGCCATTCTGGCCGGTATGGCGGCAGGCTTTGTCACCGGCTTTTTCCACACCTTCTGCGGAATACCCGCCATTCTGGCTGGTATCCTGACCCAGCTGGCGCTCTACTCCGTGAACCTGCGGATCATGGGCTACGGCACCGGCGGCGGCAAGGCCAACCTGCCTGTTTCCGTAGACAAATATGATCTGCTGGTGTCGGCGCGCTACGTGCGGGAGGCAGGCCTCAATAACCCCCTGATCGTGCTGGCGATTGTCTGCCTGATTGTGATTGTGCTGCTGTACTGGTTCTTCGGTACGGAAATGGGCTGCTCCCTCCGTGCCACCGGCGCCAACCAGAATATGGCGCGGGCGCAGGGCATCAACACCAACGTGGCAAAGGTGCTGGGTCTGATGATCTCCAACGGTCTGGTTGCCCTTGCCGGTGCGCTCCTGAGCCAGTATCAGGGCTTCTCCGATATCAACATGGGCCGCGGCGCCATTGTCATCGGTCTGGCGGCGGTGATCATCGGCGAGGTCATCTTTGATAAGATCTTCCATAACTTCGGCCTGAAGCTGCTGGCGGCGGTGTTCGGCGCAATCATCTACTATATCGTAATCCAGATTGTCCTGCGCATGGGTCTGTCCACCGACGACCTGAAGCTGCTGACTGCTCTGGTGGTGGCGCTGTTCCTGGCGGTTCCCTATCTCAAGAGCAAGCATTTCTCCGGCAAATCCAAGCGTGTGAAGGAGGGAGCCAACCATGCTTAACATCGACAATATTGTAAAGGTATTCAATGGCGGTACGGTCAATGAAAAGGTGGCGCTGAACGGTCTGTCTCTCCATCTGGATGAGGGCGACTTCTGTACCGTCATCGGCGGCAACGGTGCAGGCAAATCCACCATGCTCAATGCGGTGGCCGGTGTGTTTCAGGTGGATCAGGGCAGTATCCTGATTGACGGCGTGGATGTGACCAAGCTCCCGGAGCATAAGCGTGCCAAGTACATCGGGCGTGTGTTTCAGGATCCCATGACCGGCACAGCGGCAACCATGCAGATCGAGGAGAATCTGGCACTGGCAAAGCGCCGGGGGCAGAGGCGGACGCTGCGTCCCGGCATCACCAAGGCTGAGCGGGAGGAGTATCGGGAGCTGCTGAAAATTCTGGACTTAGGTCTGGAGGAGCGTCTGACCTCTAAGGTCGGCCTGCTTTCCGGCGGCCAGCGTCAGGCGTTGACCCTGCTGATGGCAAGTCTGGTAAAGCCCAAGCTGCTGCTGCTGGACGAGCATACGGCGGCGCTGGATCCCAAGACTGCGGCCAAGGTGCTGGAGGCCACCGAGAAGATCGTCAATCGTGACCGCCTGACCACCCTGATGATCACCCACAACATGAAGGACGCCATTGCCCACGGCAACCGCTTGATTATGATGAAGGACGGCCATGTGATCCTGAACATTTCCGGTGAGGAGAAAAAGAAGCTTACCGTAGAGGATCTGCTGGAGAAGTTCAACGTGGCCTCCGGTGAGGAGTTCAGCAACGATCGGATGATCCTTGGATAAAACGGATAAAAGGAATCAAAAATGCGCTCTGTCGAATTCGGCAGGGCGCGTTTTTCATAAAAGTGACCAAAACGGCATGGAAATCGACGAAAATGGAAGGGATCTATGGATTTCTTTCCGCTTTGTGCTAGGATACGATTCGGGAAAACAGCTTAGAGATTATTCTGAAAGCAAGAGGATGACGAAAAGGAGCAGGGGCGGAAAGATTGTCCGGCGCAGTGCGGTTTGGGTGAAAACGCCCGCCGCAGCGAAAACTGCGGCGGGCGTTATGGTGGAGCTGAGGGGAATTGAACCCCTGTCCGAAAGCAACTTGACAGGACTTTCTCCGGGCGCAGACGATTGTTTACATTCCCTTGCCGGAGCGTGAACCGTCACACTATCCGGTTTAGTAGCTTCTTATGCATGGTATGCTCGAAGCCCAGCATACGCACGGTCACCACTTAAATCACACCCGTACCCCGGCTCGTGGTCCTTCCGGAACGGATGGGCTGCTAATTAAGCAGCAGCCAGAACGAAATTATCGTTGTCAGTTAATTGAAAAGTTTGCCCTTTTTATAGAGGTAAGGCGCCTCTGCCCGCTTATCAAGCCTCACTACCCCCGTCGAACCCGTTACAGCCCCGTGTTGAGGTCGATTTCAGACGGATGTGTCTGCGGCAGCTACTTGATCTTTTCCGCTCTGACCGCGCCGCAAAACCTTGAAATACACAAAGTATTCCTGCGGTTTTTTGGCTTGTCAGATCAAAAAATCTCTGCGTATCTGCTCTTGCCAATCCGTCTGAAATCTCCCAATTATTTCGATAACTGACGTAGGTAAGATTCTAATAGAAAGACTGAAAATGAATTAGTACCGACCAAAGGGATCGGGGAGCTTATTCGGCTCCGGATACTCCACACCGAAGGTGTCTACGGTGACGGTCTTGATCTTCTGCTCGGTCTGGGGACGATCGTTGTAATCCGTCTTGACGCTGGCGATCTGATCCACCACGTCCATGCCCTCAGTGACCTTGCCGAATGCGGCGTACTGGTTGTTGAGGTGCTTGGCGTCGGCATGCATAATGAAGAACTGGCTTCCGGCGGAGTTGGGGTGACCGGCACGAGCCATGCTGAGGACGCCGCGCTTGTGGCTCAAAGTGTTCTTAACGCCGTTCATCAGGAACTCGCCCTTGATGCAGTAGCCGGGGCCGCCCATTCCGGTGCCTTCGGGGTCGCCGCCCTGAATCATAAAGCCGGGGATGACACGGTGGAAAATCAGGCCGTTATAGAAGCCCTGCTTTGCCAGAGAGACAAAGTTGTTCACCGTCTCCGGGGCGATTTCGGGGTACAGCTCTGCAATGATCTTGCCGCCGTTTTCCATTTCAATGGTAACAACAGGATTTGCCATTAGTATTGATTCCTTTCTTTCATGGCGCGGTCCATCTGACGCTTGGCGTCCTTCTCCGCCGCCACGGCACGTTTATCGTGCAGCTTTTTACCTTTTGCCAAAGCGATTTCCACCTTGACACGGGAATTTTTAAAGTAGACCGAAAGGGGAACCAGCGCGTAGCCCGCCTGAGAAACCTTGCTGGAAAGCATCTGGATCTCCTTCTTATGGAGCAGCAGACGCTTTGGCCGCAGGGGATCCCGATTGGAAAAGCTGCCCATTTCATAGGGGGAGATGTGCATCTGCTTGACGAAAACCTCGCCGTTTTTGATGTCGCACCACGCCTCTTTCAGGCTCAGCTTACCTGCGCGGATGGATTTTACCTCGGTGCCAAACAGCTCAACGCCAGCCTCGAACTTTTCCACAATGTAGTATTCATGATACGCCTTGGGGTTTTTCGCCACCAGCTTGACGCCGCTTTTCTGTGCCACCGGGATTCGCCTCCTTCGTAACGGACATTATACCATAGTTTTTCCAAAAGTGCAAGGGCGAGAAGCGTCGAAGGGTGGGAGGCATATGCTTCCGATGTATGGAAACGGAAAACGGCGGAGTCAGGCGCAGGGCAAGGGAAAAAATACGAACCCGATTTCATCGAAAGCGACGTGACTCTGGCCGCCATCGACCTTTCCTATACGGACGAGCTGGAGAAAGCCATTGACGGGCTGTTTTCGGAGGCGGCTTCTTCGGTGAGCGGCGGTTATGGCAGTCTGGCGCTGGAACGGATCGAAACCCGTGCGCTGGGGCGTGCTTCCACCGGGTCGGAGTATGATCTGGTGGACCTTGACAGCCTGATGGACGAAATGGCGGAGCAGTATCCCGAACAGACCGCGGCGGTGCAGGAGATTCTTTCCCAAATGGTCACCCAGAACGGAACCAATACCACCGGCTGCTGCGGCCTGAGCCTGTATTATCCCTACTATAATAAGGACTATTACCGCAGCGAATGGCGGGAAGAGTACAGCCAGCTGAGCTGCCTGAGCCAGTATCAGGCGTATCTCCAGCGGTATGAGCAGGTATGGCTCGGAACGGATATGCGGGAGGACTTCAGCGACGGCCTGACCGCCCAGCAGGAGGATACCGGCGTGTATACCCTCCAGCTGACCCCGGAGCAGGCGGAAAACTATGCCTCCGGCGGGTATTTCATCCTGCGGCGGCTGGGGGAGGAGACGTATCAGGCAGTCTATTACAGCGAGGACGTGGAGGAAGAGGACGGCCTGCTTACCGCGTCCTTCGGCGGTGAGATACCCTATCTGGTGGATCTCACCACCGGTGAGAAGGCCATTGTTCCCATGCGGCAGTGGGACGTGGTGGACGGCGTGGCGAGATATACGGCGGGCGGCGTGCTGCAGCCGTTTGAGATCGATGATTTTCGCACGTACACGACAGAGGGATGGAAAGATCAGCGAGTCACCCTGCATCTCAGCGGAGATGGGGAGCGCATTGATATCACCGGCGTTTATGAGGATGAGGCGGGAAAAGAAGAAAAGCTCCAAGGGACATCCATGACCTCAGGTAAGCAGAAGGAAGCGGATTTATCAGAATGGCGGATTCTCTCCTTGTCCAATATTGATGGTCACTATCTGACCCGGAATGAGGATGGTACACTGGAGGACTATTGGAGCTGGCCGAAGAATAATTCTACATTCAGCTATTACGAGCAGTCACTGGAGGACGAATTTGCATTTCAGTATCTTCCGCTTTATGAGGATGGATACGAGTATTATGTGATGTTTCGGCTGATGGACGTTCAGGGGAACCTGTATTCCTCTGAGCTGCTTCCGGCGGCGCTGGGTATCCGCAACGGCGATGTGAAGATGATCAAA
>CAJKSU010000098.1 GCA_905202605.1 uncultured Eubacteriales bacterium | reverse complement strand
TGATCATGCCCTCGGGGCTCATGCCGTCGGTGTTGTTAACGATCATGTCCGTAAAGGTGACAGTGCCGTCGTCCGCCACGGTGTAGGTGTAATCCTCGATGCCGTAGGTCATGTACATGGTGCCCTCGTCGCTGTACCAGTAGTCGATCCAGCGCAGCGCTAGCTCTGGATTGGCGCAGTCCGTGGAGATGGACACCGTTTGGCCCGACTGCACCGGCTCATAGCTCCCGAAGTGGTTAATTGTGTCATCGCCAGCGTTGCGAACCACCACATTGATAGGGGTAACGTCAAAGTTCTCGTTGGAACTATAGGTATAATAGGTGGAAAGCTGGTTGGCAGAGGTGTGGAATGCGCCGGCGTTCTCGTTGCAGATATAGGTCTGGGTGTCGTTCATGTTGACGCTCTCGCTATTCAGCAGCATATCACCGTTCACCAGTCCGGCCTTGATCCAGCGACTCATCATCTCCACATAGTCCCGGTAATCCTCGGTCATGTAGGAACACACCAGCTGGTTGTTGTCGTCCACATACAGTGCCAGATCGTCGTCATAGTATGCGATGTCGTATCCGGCGGTGAGCGCAGGGATGGTCAGTCCGGTTTCGCCCACATACAGAGGATTCGAGCAGTTATACTCGTTCTTGAAGGCGGTCAGTACCTCCTCCAGCTCGTCAAAGGTTTCAGGGGTGTCCATGCCCACCGTGTCCAGCCAATCCTTTCGGATCAGCAGACCGCGCTCGGTCAGGGGCTGATCGTTTACCACATAGATGGCAAGCTCCTGGCCGTCCTCTGTGGTCACGTACTTTTCTTTTTCGGCATCGGCATGCACCAGATTCCAGTAGTTGGGCATATTGTCGTAGACCAGGTCGGCGATATCCATGACCACGCCATCCTCATAGGCACCCACAACGCCGGTGGAATAGTTCTGAACCACACCGGAGATGATGTCCGTATAATCTCCGGCTGCCACCATCAGGTTGAACTGCGTCTCCATGGCAAACATATCTACCTCAGTCCAGTCCATGATAACGCCCAGATGCTCCTCGGCCTGCTGGAAAATCTCCAGCTCGGACCAGCTGTCCCGCACGATGGGAGGTCCGCCCGGCTTG
The DNA here is from genome assembly GCA_905202605.1 of uncultured Eubacteriales bacterium. Classification (GTDB taxonomy): domain Bacteria; phylum Bacillota; class Clostridia; order Oscillospirales; family Oscillospiraceae; genus HGM13006. The sequence goes on along the minus strand of CAJKSU010000098.1, from coordinate 8,740 downwards.
GCGCACCAAATGCTCAGATGCTCACCGTCGGAAAGCGGATAGGTGATTTCAGTGTCGTTGCGTGCCAGCTCCGGCTCCGCAGAAATCTCTTCTGTTTGGGAAGCAGCAGCCTCTTCGGCGGAAGCCGGGGGTTCCGGTTTTTCCGATGGAGCAGCAGCCTTTTCCGCAGAGCTTTCTGCAGGGGCGGCGGAAGATGCCATTCCGCTTTCGGTAGTCCCGCCGCAGGCAGCCAGCGCAAGCAGCATGGCCATCGCCAACAGTATGGCAGTTAACTTCATTTTCATGGGGTATCCTCCTTCTGAATTATTACACCATATTTTTAGAGCATTTCGCTCGGGTGTCCGATTAGATGTCCATGGCCTGGTAGTAGCCGGCCGCCACCGCCTGCTTGATCTTCTTGGGCTCCCGGCAGTCTCCCGCCATCCCAACGAAACCGGCACAGTTGTTGAACTGCATCGCCTCCGCCCGGCGGTTCCGGCTTCCGGTGGCCAGCACCATGGTGTCCGCCGCGATCAGGATTTCCTCGCCGGACTGTACCATGACGCCCCGGATGCCCTGCTCCGTGATCTCCACGCAGTTGCATCCGGTGACGATCTCCACCGGATGGTCAAACCTGCGGAACATCTTCTTCATGGCCGGGATGGGATGGAACACGTCGTTGTTGATGACCTCGTGGGGCGCCAGCTTCTCCCGGCGGCCCACAATAGTGACCTGCTTCCCCGCCTTGGCCAGATGCAGGGCGATCTCACAGGCCTGGATACCGCCGCCCAGCATAATGACCCGGTCGCCGACCCACTCGGGATGGTCGTAGACATCCATGGAGGTCAAGACATTCTCCCGCTCCACGCCAGGGATCTGGGGAATCACCGGCGCACCGCCGATGGCCACAATGACCGCGTCAAAGCCCTGCTTCTCCAACATTTCGGGGGTCGCCTCGGTGTTCAGACAGACGGTGATGTTATCCTGCCGGGTCACCCGGGAGATCATGTTGTTCTTAAAAGTCCGAATGTCGTGCTTATAGTTGTCCGTGTCGGAGAAGCGCAGCAGGCCGCCGAGATAGCTCTCCTTTTCATAGAGGGTCACGGCATGACCTCGAGCCGCTGCGGTTTCCGCAGCCTTGAGGCCCGCAATGCCGCCGCCCACGATGGCCACCTTCTTGGGCTCTCTGGCCAGAGGGACGTCCTTTGTCTGCATATAGCCTCGGTTCTGGGTGATAGGATTGACAGCGCACTCCTCCCGGTCAAAGCAGTTGTGGCAGCGGATGCAGGTGTTGATCTCGTCGATGCGGCCTTCCTTGACTTTCCGGGGGAAGAAGGGGTCCGCCACCACCAGCTGCCGAGCCATGCAGACGAACTCCGCGTCCCCGGAGGCAATGATGTCCTCCGCCAGCTCCGGAGAGTTAATAGAGTTGATGAGCACCAAGGGTTTTTTGAAGCCCGCCGCCTTGATTTTCTTGGCAAAGGGTCGGTTGTAGGCACTGGGGTAGAAGGCCGGGGAGCTGGTGGCCATATTGCCCGCCGCCGTGGTGTGGTCGCCGCCGGAGAGATGAAACAGGTCATACAGGTTTTTCTGGTGACGTTCCTCATAGTCCTGAAGGTACAGCAGGAACTCCACCGTTTCGTCAATGGTGATGCCGCCGGGATAGCCCTCGTCGCCGCTGAGCCGCAGCTCCAGCAGCAGCTTGTCCCCGCAGCGCTCCCGGATGGCCTCCAGCAGTTCGATGCAGAACCGGGCCCGGTTCTCCAGGGAGCCGCCGTATTCATCGGTGCGCTTGTTGTGGCGCTTGGAGCGGAACTGGTCGATGAGCTTGTTGTGGCCCCCGTGGAGCAGGACTCCATCCACGCCGAATTGGGCCGCCGTGGCACAGCAGGAGGCGAAATCGTCGATGATCTGGCGGATCTCCTCCTTGGGCAGGTCCGCCAGAGTGCGGCCGTCCCCCATCATGGGCGGCATGGGCATTTTCCCATCGCCCTTGCCCATGGGGCGCATATTGGGCGTCGCCGTCTCCTCGTCCGGGTCCACATAGTCCCGAATCGGGAATCCGCCGTGGGTGAACTCGATAAAGGCCAGAGTGTTATGCCGATGCATGGTGCGGACATACTCCTGGATGCACTTTTCCATCTCGATGTCCACCGGGCCCCGGAAATCCAGCCCGCCGCCGGGGCCCATGCCGCCGGAGACGGGATAGTCGTTGGTGGTGACCCGGGCGGCGCCGCCGGTGGCCTGGATCTCATAGAACTCCAGGTTGTGCTCGTGGATACATCCGCCGGAGTTGGGAACGCAGAACCCCAGCGGGCCTGCCAGCATACGGTTTTTGAATATGACATTTCCCACTTGATAGGGACTGAGCAAATTGGGATATTGGGTTTCCATTAGGCATTCTCCTTCCACCCGTTGTGTGACTGATCTTCTATCCCGATTATAGCAAAGCCGTCCGGGCAAAAAAAGATACGATATTTTTCTGAGAAAAGAGGTGAAAAAAATCGTCCCATTATGGTATAGGATAGGTATCTCATAGAAAGGGGGCGGCATTTGTGGACATACCGTTTTCTATCCTGTCCGATTCGCCGGAGCACGCCCCAAGCCCTGTGTCTGAAATCAAGAAACAGATCGACATTCTGCTGGAGCGTCTCGCCCAGCAGGAAGAGGACCTGCGGCTGGCCCGGTTGATGCTCCAGCGGGCAAACACGGAAGTCACTCTCTATGGAAAAGCACCCCCACCCGACTATACCGCCACTCTGGGCCTTGCCTTTGAGACCGATTTCTTCATGGTCGTCGCCATGGATCTGGCTGACCGCTCCCAGCTCTTCTCCCCCGTCGGAGCCTCGCGCTTCTCCCAGCGGGAGGTGGAGCTGATGAAAGCCGCCATCTACAATGTGTTTGAGACCGCACTGGGTCCCTACTGCCTTGCCGGCTGCTGTGAGTCTGACCTGGCTTTTGCCAACATCCTCATCAATTTTGTGGACGACGACCCGCCTGAGGGCAAGATCCTGCCCACCATGGACCGGGTCCTGCAGACCGCTGTGGATGTGGTCGAACGGAACTACCGCATTCGGCTCATTGTGGCCCACAGTCCCATTGTCAAAGGGCATCAGAATCTCCCCAAGGCCAGGATCAAAGCCTATCACACGCTCCAGCAACGGTTTGCTATCGACAATATGCCCCGCACACAGGTCATCCCCCCGATTACCGGAAAAGAACTGTCCCCTGTCTCAGCGTCAAGCCCCAAGCTGGAAAAGCAATACTATCAGTTTGTTCTGAGCCGGGACCTGGACATGGCAAAGCTGACCCTGCGGGAGCTGACTGCCAGAGATCTCAGCAGTCCGGACATCACCTTTGAGCTGGCAAAGCTGCGGTTTATGAACCATGTGGAGAGCCTTTTGAACATCGTCGGCCTCTCCGCCTCAGAGGTCCAGTACCTGTACCTCCGGCCCCTGGACACGGACCAGGCCATCTACCAGCTCATCGAGGAGCTGTTCGCTGACATCGCGGAACAGCGCATCAGCAGTGAACAGGCACGGCAGGTCAAAATCGAAACGGTGCGCAATTACATCATCGAAAACTACGCGGACAGCAATCTCTGTCTTGCCATGATCTGCGACCAGTTCCAGATGAACCAGTCCTACCTGTCCCGGACCTTTAAGGAGATCTTTGGCATCGGCATTCTGGATTTCATCCACTCCCAGCGGCTCCTCCACGCCAAGGAACTCCTGAAGGACCCCGCCAACCAGATCGACATGATCTGGGAGGCCGTGGGCTACACCAACCGCAGGACCTTCAACCGGAGCTTCCGCAGGCTGGAGAACATAAGCGCATCGGAATACCGAAAATCCGTCTCTATGCCCCAATAGTCCCACTGCCGCAGGAAGTCCCTGCGGCAGATTTTTTGGACACATTTTTACTGATAAAAAAACTGACGCTTTTCACAGGCCCGGGCTGCTTTTATAATCTATACATAAATCTGAAAAGGAGTGACAGCCATGGGCAAAGCTGCATGGAGAATCCCGCCGGAGCCCATTCCGGAGGAGAAAATACTGAATACCTGTGAGGCTGACGTGGTAATCGTGGGAGCCGGACATTCCGGCGTTGCAGTGGCCCGCACCTGCGCGGAGGCCGGCCTATCTGTTCGGGTCATCGAGACCATGGTGGAGAAGAACTACTGGGCCTATGGAATCGACTTCGGCCACATCAATTCTGAATTTCTCCGTTCCAAGGGCGTTCCTCCCGTGGATGAGATTGAATTCTTCAACGACTGGCAGCTCCGCAGCGGTAACCGCAGCAACCCCAGGCTTGTCATGAAATTCGTCAAAAACTGCGGAAGCTGCTTCGACTGGTTCCTGGAGGCCCTCTCCGAGGAGCAGAAGAACAACGTGTATATCCGCTACTGGCCCGCCCCCAGGAAATACTCGAACAACATCTGCGGCATCAAGACCTGGATCGGCACTGCCACCTTCCCGGAGGAACTGTGGCACGACAAAGGGATCACAGAGGCCGTGGTAGCCAGCATCCAGCGGGCCAAGGCGCACGGTGCCCAGTTCCATTTCTCCACCGTGGCAGAGCAGCTTGAGAAGGACGGCAATCGTGTGACCGCTGTGATCGCCAAGGAGCGCCATGGGGGATATGTCCGTTTCAAAGCAGCCAAGGGCGTCGTGCTGGCCGCAGGAGATTTTGCCCGTAACGATGAAATGATGCGGGACCTGTGCGACGAGCTTGTGACTCTCGCCGCCTATGAAGACCAGCGAATCACCGGCCTGAGCCGGGACGGAAGCGGTATTCAGATGGGCATATGGGCTGGAGGCCGCATGGTTCCGGGCCCCATCGCCTGCATGGGCGGCAACACTGCGGCGCCCAACTCTCCCCTGTTCCAGGCAACTGCTACACTCTGGCTGGACGGAAATAACAAGCGCTTCTGCAACGAGGGCTTCGGTGACAGTGAGTTTTCCGGCATCGAAGCAGCCCGTATCAAGACTCCAAGAATCGTAAACCTCTTTGACGACAAAATTGATGAGCTGCTTCAGCGGCAGCCGCCCATTCACGGCTCTCTTTGGGTCAATGAACCCCGGGATCCCAGAATGATTACAGCCATGGAATACATTTCGGGCGCAAAGAAAGCCGGAAAAGAGGGCTATGCCATCAAAGACCCCAGAGCCCCCAAGGGCACAGAATCTCCCAGACTGTATGCCGCCGACACCCTTGAAGAGCTGGCAGATATTCTGGGCTTCTCCGGGCAGCTCAAGCAGAACATGCTTGACTCTGTCGCGCGGTATAACCAATTCTGCTATGCCGGTCGGGACGAGGATTTTGGCAAGGATCCTTCTCTGCTGGTATCGTTGGACACTGCACCCTATTATGCAATGGTGACAGACCGGACAAAGGGCGGCACCATGGGACCCATGGTCACGGTAGACGGCCTTTGGACCGACGACAATCAGCAGGTGTACAATCAGAATCTCGCCCCAATTCCGGGACTCTATGCCACCGGCAACTGCTGCGGCCGGCGTTTCGGCGTGCAGTATTCCACCCCTGTCTCCGGCGTCAGCATTGGCATCGCCTGGACCCTGGGACGGGAATTGGGGAAGCATCTTGTGTCCATTTGAGCAATTCACTTTATTGTCCAACTATATAGATAAAGCAGAGAATTCATAAGTTGCCTATGAAACAATAATTCAAAAACACCGCAAACAAAGCGTAATGAAAAGTGTGTTTGGCATTTTGTATGAAGGCACCATATTGGCTAACCATCCTTTATCTACTAGTTTCATACTAATTAAACTCAAAGTTGAAAAACAGCCCAGAGAGAAACACTGCATTTCAGCACTTCTCTCCGGGCTGCTTTATCGGCTCATATTTTGCTTCACAGCAATACCGCCCCGCAGATAGACTTCTATCTGATCTTTTGACAGGACCTTGACTGAATGGGTGATCCTCCGTTTCAGATTTTTCAGAATAAATGGGTGCTTGAAGTTTGCGAAGAGCAGCAGCCCCAGCACCAGTGCGGCAATACCAGCTTCAACAAAGGGGAAGCCGCTTCCGCCGGTCATGGGCAATGTGTAGATGTGGCCGTTCTGCACGGTGATGGGAAGGTCGTAGAAATATGCCGTGCCGTCAATCACCTCATCGGGCGTGGCGGTCACTTTTCCATCGGGATAGCTTGCTGGCAGCGTGCCCTCAAAGATCGGCCCTTTCAGCAGCTCATATCCTTCTGGGGCAGCTACCTCCGTCAAACGGTACTGTACTTCTTCATCTGCCCAGAGATTTTCAAAGGTGATGTTACCAGATTCGTCCGTTGTGAGTTTGCCGTCAGTCACGTTTGCCGTGGTGCCACCTTTGGCAAGGGAATTGCTGTGATAAACCGGCTTCCATGCATCGCCGTTCTTGTACTCCAGCAGAAATGTAGCCCCGAACAGTGGCTGTCCATCGGTGTTCTGCTTTGTGATGGTAATAGAACCGGGGCGGCGGTCATCCTTGGCGGTATACTGAATCTCCGCATTGTGCTCCTCCACCGACCAGATGCCAGTGTTGTCCTCGCTCAGCAGATAGCCTTTGGGCGCTTTCGTCTCCTTCCAGACATAAGTGACGCCGAATACCAGATTCTCAAAAGTGATCATGCCGTCCTCACCAGTGGTCAGGGTGCTTTCGGAGCCATCCGAGCCGGTGAGGGTGAACACTGCGCCGGAAAGCGGCGTATTGTTCGCGCCGTCCACCTTGAGGATGGACAGCTTGCCAGTCCAAACATTGTTGTAGATGGTCAGGTCATGCCCGGAATTGTCCTTCGTCACGGTCTGACCATCCTTGGAGATGGTGACCTCATAGACCGTTTCGTCCCGATCATAGCCAGCCCAGCCGGTGCATTGCTGGACGCAGTAGGTGCCGTAGGGCAGGCTCTTGGAGGTGCCTTTTCCGTTCTTCCCGATAGTGATAATATCTCGTTCGGAGTCCTTGGCTTTGTCATAGCTGCCAGCGGATTTGAGATACACGGTAAATGTGGCCCCTTCCTCCGGCTGCTTGTTCCCGGAGATGGTATTCAGCGCGTACTTGGTCAGCTGGATTTTGCCGTACATCACGGGATCGCTGACTGTCACAGAGAAGCTATTCTCGGCATCAGAATAGTGGTCATAGCTGGTTTTCAGTTTGTATACGGTTTCGTCCAACTTGTAGCCAGCAGGTACTTTCGTCTCCTTGAGGGTGTAAACCCCATCATCAGCCGTGCATGGGAATAAATCCGTGGTGAAGCCGCCGTTGGAAACGGTATAGGTAGCAACTACTTTGCCGGACTTGTACAGGGTGTACTCCGCGCCGTTCAGTGTGGCATCGCCCTGTGGGGCAGATTTCCCAGTGTCAGCATCTACCTTGGTAATGGTGGCCCGCCAATGCTTCCAGACGTTCTCCGCGGTGGCGTAGGCAATGTCATTGCCGGGGATCGTAATGGTCTGCGGCTCCGGGAGGATATATGCATTGCCTGGAGAAATTTCTTCCAGCGTGTAGGTGCCAATCTCAATGTCCTTGAAATACGCCTTGCCATCGGAACCAGTGGTGGCAGTCACGTCTACGGAGTTTCCGTTGTCACTGGTGCCGTGGAGCCGGAAGGTGAAGCCCGACCACAAGCCGTAATTGACTGCTTTACTGACCACCAGACTGCCGGTTTTCGGTGCGTCTGCCCAGGTCAGACTGATATATGCGTGAAGGTAATCCGCGCCGCCGGAGGTCAGCACGGTCTGATAGGTTGGATTCTCCCAGATGGTCGGGTTGTTGGTGGACATGAGCTTCTGGTCGGAAGTTCCGGTGATCGTCTGCCCCTTGATGGCGTCCGCATTTGCCGCTGGCACGGAGATATATAATGTGCTGCCGTTCTGGGAGAAGTTCACGCCAGAGGCCGAAAAGGTAAAGTGGGAGAGTACACCCGCCGTATCCCGGACGCTGCCCTCATAGCAGCCGGTGGAATTGTTCAGGGTCAGTGTGATGGACTTCGCGTTGCTCTGAGATGAACTGGAAAAGCTGGGAACCGTACCATCCGACACAGAGATGGCGTTCAGGATGCCGTCATAGCAGTTCTGAAAGTCCGCCCCCAGCACCGCGTAAACATTGCGGTAGAGGCCGTAATCCGAGCAGGACTTGATGTCTGCGTTGTACCGGCTGTGAGATACGACCTCCCAGATAAGCACCTGCGTGGCGGCATACTGCACCTGACGGCTGTAGCCGTAATCCACCTGCGGATAGCCAAACGCCAGGATCTTCTGAATGTGACTGCGCTGGAGGTCGTCCAGCTCCAGTTTCCAGTAGGAAGAGCTGCTGGCTTCCTCGGCGGTGTAGGAGGTGTAGTATTGCCCACCCAGGGACGTGGTGTTCGGCTCTATGCAGTATGAGTCCACGCCGTCGATGGTGTGATAGGCGATTTCACTGGTGTAAAAATAGTGACCGTAACTGTGCGACCCGTCCACCTCGTAGCGGTGGCACTTCCAACGGGCAGACTGGTAGGCGGCGAAGGTCACGCAGGTGGACTTGCCCATGGTGCCTCCGCCACCAAGTAGCATGACACCGCCGTTGTCCGTGCGGGTCAGAGTTTCGCCGTCCATGGAGGTGGGGGCTTCATCTTCTGTATCCACCTCGGAATCATCCGCAAGCTCGTCTGATTCTAATATGGATTGTATCGGCGGTGAGATAACCGGCTCTGTTTCCGACTGGGAATCCACCAGCGGTTCCTTTGCGGATTCCGCCGTACTTGGCTCGTTGTCTGCCAATA
>CAJKSU010000097.1 GCA_905202605.1 uncultured Eubacteriales bacterium | reverse complement strand
TGCCTGCTTTGCCCCCACGTGCCGCTATTTTGCCTATTGCCCCATCGGGTCAAGCCTCTATAACTCTCACGTCTATGGCAGAGAGGCCATTGAGATGTTCTTCCACCATAAGTTCACCTTCCGGATCCTTTCCATTACCGACCCGGTGATCGAAAGCGAAACCTCCGCGAACTTTCTGGTGTGCTACTCCGGCAGCTATTTCTATGCCCGCGCCACCATTGAGTCCGCAACCGAGGACGGCCTGATTCAGGAGCTGACCGTCCGTCCTGCTTAAGCCCCTCCAGTTCTCCCGGTGCGATCCCCATCTTCGCGTCGGGAGAACTTATCTGCTGTTTCCTATGGCAACACCGCACAAATGCGTCATCGGATTTTGACGGATCTTTTTCGCCAGAAATGCGTTTGTAAAACCTTGAAATACACAAAGTATTCCTGCGGTTTTACACCTTTTTCTGACGAAGAAATCTCTCGTCAGACTCTCTCGCCGATTTGTGCGGTATTGCCCTATAATTTTTTTCAAAAAAACCGAAAAAACAGGTTGCAATTTGACTTGAATTCTGGTATTATATTAGCCGGTGCCCCAATAGGGCTATCTGCCATTATATACGGCGAGGAGGTGCAGCTAGATGGCTAAATGTGATTTTTGCGGCAAGGGCGTTACCTTTGGTATTAAGGTCTCCCACTCTCACAGACGTTCCAACAAGGCTTGGAAGCCCAATGTGAAGCGTGTTAAGGCAATTGTCGATGGTACTCCGCGCCATGTATACGTCTGTACAAGGTGTCTCCGCTCCGGCAATGTGACCCGTGCAGTCTAATCTTGCAGGATTCGCATAAATCCACGGCTCAGGCCGTGGATTTTTTTCTTTATCTCTCAATATAATTGTCCATAACCAGGAGGACTAATCCATTCACGAAAAGCAGCCCACCTCACTCTGGGCTGCTTTTTCTGCACTTTCCACATCGCTATACTGCGATATGCAGCATTTCTGCACTGTATTTATATAATTCGCTATATATTGTGCATAAAATGCCCCCCGCAGATTACGCCCTTTTGGGTAGAAATTCTATTGAAAATACACAAATGACCCGGTATAATAGGATTGTTTGAGCAGTAACCATGGCGTATATTTTGCCTGCTAAAAATTTGGGGAATCCCCCGGAAAGAGGTTTGCCGAATGACTTACGAAGATTACAAAAAAATCTACGAATCCAAAAAAGGTACCGTTCAGGACGCTCTGGATCTCATCCAGTCCGGCGACGTAATCTGGTGCTCCAATAACTACAACGAGCCTCAGACCCTGTTTGGCCGTCTGCACGAGATTGCTAACCGCGTTGACAACGTTATCGTTTACAAGAGCCGTATCGGTCGTTATCCCTTCATGATGACCCCCGGCATGAACGGTCACATCAACTGCCACAACTACTTCTATGGCCCCTCCTATCGTGAGGCTCATAAGCTGCTGAACGCCAGCTTCATTCCCGTTGATCTGCCCAACTATTACCGCATGGTCAACCGTCATAAGCCCTGCAACATCTTCACTGCTCAGGTTTCTCCTATGACCGAGGACGGCAAGCTGTATGTCGGCATGAACCAGACCATCGAGTACTATGCCATTAAGGATGCTATCGAGCAGCACAAGAAGATCATTGTTGAGGTCAACCCCAACCTGACCTACATGAACGGCTCTGCTTATATTCCGGTTGACGCCGTTACCCTGCTGTACGAGGTAGACACCCCTGAGTACTGCATCGGCCCTGTTACCACCACTCCTGAAGAGGATAAGATCGGCGAGATGGTCGCTTCCCTCATCGAGGACGGCGATACCATTCAGATGGGCATCGGCGGCATCCCCGATACCGTTGGCAAGCACCTGATGGACAAGCATGATCTGGGTCTGCACACCGAGCAGTTCACTTCCTCCATGGCGGAGCTCATTGATGCCGGTGTTATCACTGGCGCTCGCAAGGCTTATGATCAGGGCATGCATGTCGGCGTATTCGCAGATGGTACCCATGAGCTGTATCAGTACCTGCATAACAACCCCAAGTGCATCATGAAGCCCGGCCCTGAGGTCCTGAACCCCCACAACATTGCTCGTCAGGATCACATGGTTTCCATCAACACTCTGGTTGAGATTGACCTGACCGGTCAGGTCTGCGCCGAGTCCATTGGACCTGTGCAGTACTCCGGCTCCGGCGGCGGCTTCTGCTTCACGCTGGGTACCTACTTCGCTGAGCACGGCAAGGGCATCCTGTGCTTCCAGTCCCGTACCAAGAAGGGCATGCCCAAGATCAAGGCTACCCTGACTCCCGGCGCAGTTGTGACCCATCAGCGTAACTACATCCAGTATGTTGTTACCGAGAACGGTATTGCCGATCTCCGTGGTACCACCGTCCGCGAGCGTGCAAAGATGCTCATCAATCTGGCGCATCCCGATGACCGTGAGGAGCTCACCCGCGCTGCGAAGGAGCTTTACTACTTCTAATCTAATCTCTGCCCTCTCTGCCCGGCACTGCGTTTGCGGTGTCGGGCTTTTTTATTGCCCCGAGCCACTTGCAGGCGGGGACTGCATGTATTATAATGAACTGTACAATAGTTCGACTTGAACGGATTTCAGGGAGCATTTTCCCGGATTTTTCACAAGGAGGTCATACCATGCGCTATATCAGACCGGATTATATGGATCGTTTTTATTGCTCTGGCGAAGGATGCCCCACCCCTTGCGCTGCCCCTGCCGATATGACGTGGACAAGAACCATTGGCAGTCTCTGCGAAGCCGGACTGTCCATGTCGTGCCCTCTGGGAGCCAAGCTTATTTTGCTCCATGCGTCCCCTGTTGTCTACCGCGAGGATCGAGACAGCGCCCCGAGCGCTCCCTTGGACGGAATTTCCCCCAACCAGCTGGAACTGATGCTGGATGCAAGAAAAACACTGGATATTATCCTCCAGAACCGCAGTTTGCCCCTGCGCTCAGATGTGATGCTCGCTCTGATCTACAGCTATGAATTCCAGCCCATGATCTCCTCCGGCTCCCGGTACGCCTATGACGAAATGGACTGGGGTTTTACTGAACAGCCTTACCGCCAGTTGTCCTATGCGCTGACCGCACAGGGCGGATGGGAGATGAAGCGCAGCAATATGCTCCAGATTCTCATTCGGATCTTTGAGCTGAGCCGAGGAGATGACCTGCTGCAAAACCACCTTCTGCACACCACGAAACTGATCGAGTCGCTGAGCGGGGCGGACTACAAGGCGCTGCGTGATGAGTTTGACCAGTATATTGCTCCCAGAGATCACCTGTTTGAGAATCTGATGGTCTACTATATCCACCGGTATTTTCTCGCAAATACGGTGCAGCGGACTGTGCTGCCCGGCGTCCAGTTTGCCGTTGTCAGCTTTTCCGTTATCCGTGCCATGGCCGCTCGCCTGTACAGAAGTACTGGCGTGGTATCGGATGAGGCCTTCCTATCTCTGTGCCGGCACTATGCCCGGTGCATGGAGGAAAATGCTGATGTCTGTATGGCATTGAAGAATCAGTTCGCTTCTGACCCGCTGTTTTCTCAGGATAGTCTCCAGCGTATGCTGTGGCAGTGATATGAGATGGAAACTGGATGGGTTGGCTGCCGCCGTTCAATGTGACATTTGAAGCGACGGGCAGTGCGCGGAAACCCAACCAATCAGGTCGGAAAAAACCTCATCCCTGTTGGTTTCGTTGTGCATCTCGTGGCGTCCGCCGGGATAGAGCTTCAGGGTCACATCCTCCAGCTGCGCCTGCCGCAGCAGGTCATAGACAGCCTTGACGCCCTTCCCGTAGTTCCCCACCGGATCACAGTCGCCGGAGTAGAGGAGAATCGGAAGCTCTTTGTGCAGCCGCCCCGCCCAGTCGGCAGTATTCACATGGGTGTAGGCGGTGAGCATGTCCCGGTAGGCGGAGACGGTAAAGGAAAAGCTGCACTTGCTGTCGGCAGCGTATTTCTCCCATACTTCCGGATCCCGGCTGAGCCATGCATTGCCGGAGGTGGCGTCTGGAATCCTTTTGCAGTAGGAGCCCATGCTGCATTTTACCATAAAGCCGGAGACGTATTTTGGCCCCTTGACCTTGGCGAGGAAGCCTGCCAGCCGCCGCCCAAAGGGCATCAGCGCGCTGGGACCACCGGTTCCGCTGACAATAAGGCCATCGATGGTTTCCGGGTGCAGCTCTGCGTACCAGCGGGCGTAAAAACTCCCCATACTGTGACCCAGCAGAAAATAGGGGACGCCGGGGAATCTCTTGCGTCCCAGCGTGTTCATGGTGTACAGATCCTTTAAAATGAACTGATACCCGTTCTGCTCCGCCATAAATCCGTAATTTTTGGGGTCGCTGGTGTCACCGTGACCCAGATGGTCGTTGCCGCAGACGGCGATTCCGGACTGACAAAGCACCTCAAACATCGGTTCATAACGGCAAATGTATTCGCACATTCCATGACTCAGCTGAATGACCGCGCGAATGGGCTGCTTGACCGGGGTGTAAAAGAAACCGGCGGTCTGCGACGTGCCGTCGGCGGACGGAAAGTGAATGGATTCCTTATCATATGCGGGCATAATGATCCCTCCGTGAATGGATTTCTGCATTCAGTATACAGGCTTTCGCGGCAAAGTACAATGAGAAATATCCGCGTGTTCGGGCGGTTTTTCGATTATTTCAGCGTGATCGGCCCGTTTTCGTGGGTGTAGGCCCAGGTATATTCGCCGGTCTTCACGACCTCCAGATTGCAGGGGACGTTCTGCGAGGGGTCGGGATGTCCCAGCCACAGCTGATAGAGCTGGGGCAGAAACTGGGGCCAGCGGCTGGCCTCATATTCCGAGTGATCCGACGGTGCAGAGGCCTGCTCCAGCGCAGCGGGGTTTTCTGCCAGCATTTCCTTAATAAAATGGGGCGGCTCATGGATGGTAGTGCTGGCAACGGAGGCCGTGATGTGGCGGCTGCCGCCGGGGCAGGCGTCCCACATATGTACCGTCATATCCACAAATTCGCCCAGATCATTAAACACACCCTCTACGATCACATGCTCCAGCGCAGTGGTAAAGGGGAAATAGCTAAGCTCCAGCCGGTTGATCTGTATGCCGCTGCCGCCAAAGACGGGGCGGTCTTCTCCCATGGTTTCCGAGATCATGTGAGCAGAGTGCAGAAAGCCGTACTGGCAGGGGGTTCTGACCCAGTTAAATCGCTTGTGGGAGCCAGGCGCCCAGAGGTAGTAGCCCTTTTCCATATTAGCCCAGAACCAGTCCAGCATTTCGGGGGTCACGCCCGGAAGAAAGTGCTGACATTGCTCTTTAATGATCCATTTCTTTTCCAGCGCCATGCTGTTCAGCTCCAGCGCAGGGATCTCCGGCTCCGGACGGGGAAGCGGTGTGAACGGAAGCGGCTTTACGAGAATGTTCTCCTGAAAGGGCATATAGGTCTGCCCTGCATTGGCAGTATATTCGATGTTCATGATGATAGCCTCCTGTTGTTAGTATACAAAATACAGTATAACGCTTTGGAAACGTAATGACAAGCGAATTGTGCAGAAGCATCCGGGAAATTGTGCGCCTATGGAAGAATCGGCATTTTCAAAGAATGGAAGCGCACCAAGAATCCCGCAGCGCAAAATGGAACCAGCCCCCCAATGCACAGCGGGAGTTATTGGACGGAAGCTTTACACAAACCATACGTTCTTTTTGACTTTTTCGGTGATTTGATATAGTATATGGGCATACATGCGATGGACAGAAAACCACCGTCAGAGAATGAAAATACGACTGGAGGGAGAGACTTGCGCAGCTTTTGGAAGAAGCATCAGGAATTTATACGCTATGCCCTGTTTGGCATCGCCGCAGTGGTCGCGGATGTAGGTGTTTATGCGCTGACCGTCTCTCACATTGGCATTCGGCTTGCCAATGCAGCCGGATGGGCTGCGGCGCTGGTGGCTGCTTTTATTACCAATAAATATTGGGTGTTTTCCCGCAAGAAGGAGGGCATGTTGGACTTCCTGAGGGAATTTGTGGAGTTTACGGCGGCGAGGCTGGCGAGTTTTTTTGTTCAGGTATGGGGAACGGATGCGCTGGTGCGCCACGAGGTTCAGCGACCGCTGTTCGGTATTCCGGGCGGACGGGCAAAAACGCTGGTGACGATAGTTGTCATTGCACTGAATTATCTGTTCAGCAAGTTCCTGATTTTTCGGCCCAGAGAGGTGAAGGGATGAGTCAACTGCCGGTAGCTTCGCAGGAGGAAAAGGATGTATACTTTATGGGCGAGGCCATTGCACTGGCGCAGAGAGCCGGGGCGATGGGCGAGGTTCCAATTGGCTGTGTCATCACGCGAAATGATGAAATAGTCGGCAGGGGCTATAACCGCCGGGAGACTGGGAAAACCGCACTGGGACATGCAGAGCTGATGGCGATTGAGGACGCATGCCGGAACCTTGGCGGCTGGCGGCTGTGGCAATGCCGGATGTATGTGACGCTGGAGCCGTGTCCCATGTGCGCCGGAGCGATCATCAACGCCCGAATTCCCGTGGTGGTGTTCGGTGCCAGCGATTCCAAGGCGGGCTCTGTGGGCTCTGTTACGGACCTTTTTACCATGCCTTACAATCATCACCCGCAGGTGATCCGCGGAATCCGGGAGGAAGAATGCGCAGCGCTGCTTCGTGGCTTCTTCCGCAGTCTCCGGGGCAGGAAAAAATCCCGCAGCGCTGCCGGAAATATTGACAAACCAGATTTTTCGGGATAAGATAAACAGGTTAAACATCTGTATATTTACCTGCTGGTTTTTGTTAAAAATTCACAATTTTGCGTACTGCGCAGAAAGGAATCATCATGAAAGGTATTATTTTGGCGGCTGGAAAGGGAACGCGCCTTTATCCCATTACCCGGCCGGTCTGCAAGCCGCTGCTTCCGGTGTACGATAAGCCCATGATCTACTATCCTCTGTCAGTGCTGATGACGGCGGGGATTCGTGACGTGCTGGTGATTGTTCCGCCGGATGATGTGGAGCCATTTGTGAATCTTCTGGGTGACGGCTCTCAGCTGGGAATTCGTATTACCTATCGGGAGCAGAAGGTACAGAGAGGCATTGCCGATGCGTTTTTGATCGGCGAGGATTTTATTGGAGACGATTCGGTTTGTCTGGCGCTGGGAGATAATATTTTCTACGGTCCCGCCTTCCGAAGAAAGCTACGACAGGCTATGGCATATCAGCAGGGCGCAGCTATTTTCGGCTATTATGTAGCTGATCCCCGCGCCTTCGGCGTGGTGGAGATCGACCGGAGCGGGAAAGCGCTTTCTATCGAAGAAAAGCCTACCAATCCCAAGTCCAACTATGTGGTTCCCGGCTTGTATTTTTACGATCATAATGTTGTGAGTATTGCGAAGACGGTGACCCCCTCTGCCCGCGGTGAGTTGGAGATCACCTCGGTGAATAATTCCTATCTGGACAAGGGACTGCTTCAGGTGGTTACTTTGGGGGATGAATTTACATGGTTCGACACCGGAAATGCCGACAGCCTCTATGAAGCGGCGGGCGCCATTCGGGCGGCTCAGCGCAGCGGAAAAATGATCGGCTGTCTGGAGGAAACGGCACTGCGCAACGGGTGGATCGACACGACGCAGCTATTGGATATCGCAAAAACCATGGAAAAGACCAAATACGGTCAGTACCTGACTGCCATTGCGGGAGATTTGGACTGAGTGAAAACGGAGTGAAGCGGCTTGGATACAGAAATGACACTGCCTGACTGTGAATTTCATAAAAAGCCTGTCTATGAGCTGCTGAAGCGCATCTTCGATCTTGTGGTGTCGCTTTTGGCGGTGGTGGTGCTTTCCCCCGTGCTGCTGGTGATCGCCGCAGCGATCTGGGCGGAGGATCACGGGCCAATTCTCTACCGGGCGAAGCGGGTTGGGCGCTATGGGCGAACCATTACCGTATATAAATTCCGCAGCATGCGTCTCAACGCAGATCGGCTGGAGGACATGCTCTCTCCGGAGGAGCTGGCGGAATACCGAAAGAATTTTAAGCTGGAAAACGACCCGCGTATCACCAAGGTGGGGAAGTTCCTGCGGAAAACCAGTCTGGACGAGCTGCCCCAGCTGTTTAATATCCTGTCCGGAAAGCTGTCTCTGGTGGGGCCGCGTCCGGTATTGCAGGAGGAGACGGAGCTATACGGCAACAAGCGGGATGTGCTGCTGTCCTGCAAGCCCGGCCTGACCGGCCTGTGGCAGGCAAAGGGACGCAGCAACGTGACCTATGAGGACGGCCGCCGTCAGGCGCTGGAGTTGCAATATGTAGAGAGCCGCAGCCTGTGGCTGGATCTTAAAATCATGTTCTGGACCGTGGGTGCCGTTGTCCGAATGGACGGGGCAAGATAATCACAGCCGGAGGAATATGCCATGAAAATTCAGATGATCGTCGCTGCTCATAAGGCCTACCGCATGCCGCAGGATCCCATGTACGTTCCCATCCATGTGGGAAAGGCGGGCAAGGAACTGGAATTGGGCTTTCAGGGCGACAACACCGGCGACAATATATCGGAAAAGAATTTCAGCTATTGTGAGCTGACCGGGCTTTATTGGGCGTGGAAGCATTTGGACGGAGACTATATCGGCCTGAGCCACTATCGCCGCTATTTCCGCGGGAAGTCCGGAAAAAATAAATGGGACTGCATTTTGACGCAGCAGCAGGCGGAGCGTCTGCTGGAGCACTGCGACGTGCTGGTTCCGAAAAAGCGGAACTACTTCATTGAAACTGCCTATAACCAGTACGTTCACGCCCACCCGGCAGAGCCGCTGGATTTAATGATCCGGCTGGTTTCTCAGCAGGGGGAAAATTATCGCAAGGCAGCCGAGGCTATGCGTCACCGCACATGGACGCATATTTACAACATGTTTGTGATGAAGCGGGAGATTTTCGACGGTTACTGCCAGTGGCTGTTCGATGTACTTGGACAGGTGGAGGCAAAGGTTGATATTTCTGCCTACAGCCAGTATGACCAGCGGGTGTTCGGCTTTCTGGGAGAGAGAATGCTGGATATCTATCTGGAGGCAAATGAGATTCCCTATCGGGAGATTCCGGTGATGTTCATGGAACAGCAGAACTGGCTGAAAAAGGGCGGCGCATTCTTAAAACGGAAGTTTACTTCCGGGAAAGAGGGATAAATTTGGAACACACGCTCCGTGAACTGCAGCTGTGTGAATTGCAGCTGGTGAAGGCGGTGCTTTCCATCTGTGAGCGGCATCAGCTCACCGTGTTTATGATGGGCGGCACATTTTTGGGCGCTGTCCGTCATAAGGGGTTTATTCCATGGGATGACGATGTGGATCTGGGCATGAGCCGGGAGGACTATGAGACATTTCTGCGGGTGGCCCCTCAGGAGCTGCCTCAGGGCTACATACTCCGGCATTTTGCCAAGGATCCGGATATGCCCTATTACCCGGCGCAGGTGGTGGATCCCAGCTTTGAAATTCTGGACACCTCTGCGCAAATTGCAAAGACCCGAAGTGCATGGATTGATCTGTTCCCGCTGGACGGCATGCCGAAGGGGAAAATGGGCTGCTTCTTCCATAAATACCGGCTGCTTTATCTGCGGATGATGCTGAAATTCAGCCAGTTTTCTCAGGTGGTCGCGGTGAATCTGGCCCACCGTCCGCTGCATGAGCGGATCCTCATTGCGGTGGGAAAGCACCTGCATCTGGAATCCCGGCTGGATACCAACAAGCGCATGCATCTCATTGACCGGTGCCTGAAAAAATACCCCTATGAAACGGCCTCTCAGGTGGTCAATTTTATGGGCGCATATAAATTCCGGGAGATGTTCCCCAAGAAGATTTATGACAGCC